>JAZLIE010000001.1:0-52190 GCA_045617165.1 Candidatus Enterocola sp.
CTCAGCGATGGCACTTACTTTAAGTTCGTTTTCGTGGTTGAGGGCGGTGCTGAGGAGGTCAGCTACCAGCGCATTGACGCTATTGTAGCGCCCGTAACGGCTGGCGACAATCACGTAGCCATTACCGACAGCTACGAGGTCACTGTGCGTGGCTTTGTGGCGCAATACAGCGATTTCGATTCAATCCCCGACAATGAGGATTTTATCCAATACACTGGCGAATTTGACGGAGAGCATCACAAGGGATATTTCTACGAGCGAACAGAATCAGGATGGATTCAGCGAGACGTGCAGCCTAGCCACGCCAGCGCCAAGGATGTTACCCTATCGGACGATTTCAGCATACCAGCGCAGCACCTCACGCCTCAAAAAGGAATGACCCTAGACAATGCCGTGGGCAATCTTGCAAGCTATTCAGAGAGCAACGATAAGCGTATCACAGAGCTTGAGAACCGCAAGATTGATGTCAAGGAGAGCAAGTTGTATATGCACTATGTGGTAGTAAATGGTAAATTCCAATTTTATAAATTCCCTGAAAATGCAAGAATAGCATTTTGGACGATAGACACCTATTCGGAATCACACAAAACACTTTGGGAACAAATGGGTCAATGGCCGTATGTTTATAAAGTGTTGGAAGTTTACCGCAAAAAGCAAGTTACACTAGTAGAGCAGAATGCTTTTGAAGATGTTTATTATCTGTATTTTGCGCCGGGTGGGACAATCTGGGTAAAAGCAATTACATTGTATGATGATACTATAAGAGGTTATTCAGCAAATGATTGGAGTATAGAATCTGACGAAGTAAGAGAATTAGGCTCAATCACCAACATCATCACTGGTTTAACCCAAGTATCATCATTCTCAGACTACACACCGCAAGGCGTTGGCGAGTGTGTGCAGTATGTTGGCGACGAGGAGGGATATGATAAGTATGCGCTATATTTTTGGACTGGCAGTGGATGGCAAAAAGTTGTCAGCAAGGAACTTGACGAACTAATCACCAAATCCCACACCCAAAACACCGACAGCAAAATCACAAAGGGACTGCAAAAGGTAGAGGTATCCGACACCGCAATACTTTTAGGGCACTATCCAGATACCAGCGTACCCAATGCAGCCGTAATCTGCGGAAACGGCACGGCAGAGAATCCCCACAATGCGTGGTGGAGCGATTGGAACGGAAACCTTAAAACCTCGGGCAATGTAACTGACGGAGAGGGCAATATTCTCGCCAAAAAAGCCACGCTGACGGACTTAATAGTGAACGGCAAAGTGTTGGTGTATTCAACGGAGAATAACGGCTTGATTTCGCTTACAACTGAGGAACTGCGCAATCTGTTGATGTGGGTAGGCACTGAGGCTGAACTTGACGCATTGCCCGATTCTGAGATTGTGGAGGGTAGGATATACAGCACTTTTGACGGAACTATAAAAAGGAGGTAATATGGCTGAGTATGTATGCAAGAATGGAGTGTTAAGACCGATTAACCATATTTATCAGTGTGTTGATAGATTGGTAGAAGGGATAGATTATGAGAGGTACGACTGGCTAAAATCTGACGGAAAATCAGTTATTAACACAAGGCAATATATCACGGATTATAGAGAAGTTAATTTATATTTGAGAGTAAGGGACTTTACGAGATTTGATTCTGCAAAATATGTTGCAGGCGCAGGAACAGTGCAACAAAATCTCGGCTTTAGTTTCTCAACAAGTAGAACGGATGACCACTACCGAATAACCAGAGCGAACAATCAGATTATTAACATAACTTCCTATATGAATGGTGTTCACGTCTTAGAGTTGAGAAAACCTGATGTATATGGCGATGGAGTAAGTTATGGAAGTTCGTATGTTTATTATCCGTACGAGAATAGACCTTTGTGTATATTTGGATGGGGAGTTACGGGTGTAAGTGCCTCTACTGGCTATATCTCTAACTTGCGAGTGGATGATAAGATAGATTTAGTGCCGTGCAAGTTGCTGAGGGATATTTCGCCCAATCTGTCAAGTCAGAAGATTGCACACAAGGCAGACGAGTGCGGAATGTACGATAATGTGAGTGGTTTGTTTTTTGGCAGGACAACTCAGTCAAGCGGTTCATTCTCAGTGTATAACAATTAAAAACTTACGGAAATGAGTTTAGTATTACAAGAAATCAACAAGCAATACATCGCCACCAACAACGGCTTGGAGCAAGTCTATCAGAACAGACTGATAGAGGGAGTGGACTTTGAGAGGTATGACTGGCTGAAGGGCGACGGAAATGCGTGGATAGATACACTAATAAATGGCTCATCTCCTCTTAATTACAAGTGTGAAATAAAGGTAGATGTTGTTCCGTCAAGTATTACACGAATAATAGGATTCCGAGTATCAACGAGTTCGTCTATTCCCCAAGCGTGTTTTTCGATTGTAAATAGCGATATCGCTATGTATTTTAACAGCGATAACAGAACCGCTGAATCTGTTATAGTAGGAGAAATCTATCATTTAGCAGTCAATGGCAATGTAATGACCTCTAACACGCAGTCCTTAACATCTTCGATTAGAATGGTTACAAATAAGACTATAAGCCTTTTTAATTATATATCCTCTGATTATGCAAGAAGCATATTTAATGGATATATGCGTGGGGTGGTAATAAATGGGCATATTTTTACTCCTATCAAACTTCTTCGCCCTTGCCCTCCGAATCTCAGCTCTCAGAACAAACTCCACCCTATTGGCGAATGCGGAATGATAGACAGCGTATCGGGCAAGTTCTACGGAAACGCTAACACAACGGGTAGTTTCAGCGTGTACAATGACCCAGTAACGGAGTAATCTTACTTGCGGAGTAAATCCGTTTAGTTGGCAAGTTGCTGATAATTAGTGAGTTTTTACTTGCAACAAAGGAAATCAAGGGAAATTGTTGGTAAATTTCCCACAAATATATGTTTAACTTTAATTAATCTGATATGACACAGACAGAATTGGACGCTCTGATTCAAGAGATTGACAGGGCAAAAAAGGCGGGCGGTAAGAACGTCACCGCAAAAATCAACCTCAGCAACGGCAAGGAGTACGCAATCACTCTCAACGAGGACGGAAGTTGGCCGGGTAAGCGCAAGCCGTCAGTGGTAGGTGATTCGCTCGTTTTCGTTGAAAAACAGACCGAGGTGGGCGACAACAGAACCGCCACAAACTATGAGCAGACATTCCACAATGTGGCTCGCATCGTGCCTCTTGACCTCATTGCTGATACATTCGTGGAGTATGATGTTGTGGTATCAACACCACTGCCAAGCGAACCCGAACAGCCAACAACGGAGTAAAGTTTAATCAGAGAGTAGTTTTTTTTCCCGATTCCTTTGCGGTTTCGGGGATTTTTCATATAAGTTGCATAACTTAAAACACTACGAATATGGAATACTCAGAACTCTTCAAAGATATATTCCTTGATGTTTACGGACACGAAATGACCGGCAGCGAATCCGACAAGGAAAACGCTGAAATCATTATGCGAACTCTCAAAAGCGTTTTCGGGAGAATCTACAATGCGCCACCGATGTCGGAAGTTATCAACGGCACAACAAACATAATCCACGCACAACAGCCAGGCATATCACAGATACGACTATGAAAGCGAGGTATAACCGCCACAAGGTTTCCTATCAGCGGAAATTGCTCTATTTCAGACGCAAATTCCCATGATTACCCAAACATTATATATAGCAAAGTGGCCGCAAACATCAGATACAAAATGACAAATACAGCATCGTCTGAATCCGTTGGTTTCGGGTGTTTTACAGGATTTACAGGAACTATTGGTATAGCCTTTCTTGCTATCTTTTCAAGTCTCATTATCCTCATTTTGTCGTCACAATAGGTTAATACATCATCTTCTGCGTATGCGTCCACTGGGCAGTTGATAACGAAATCTATCTCATCTTCGGTCAGATTACTCATGATTAATCTATGTTAAGGGTTTGATGTTTTTTTTAACAAAGGTGCTGGATTATGTTAAGATTTTGCGGTTTGTTTAACAATTAAGACTTACCAAACTCCCCAAACCTTCATTTGGTTTATCAGTTCTTTATTTCTTGGGTTACGACTTCCTTTCAGCAACACCTTGTTTAACTCAATATCTACATAAGACCACTTCTCAATATCCTCAAAGTCACATTCTTGGAGATAATCACAATTTTGTCTTACATTAATGAATTTATCGCTTTTTGCGTCATATTGTCCCTCGTAACTCCAATGTTCAAAAACAAAATGACATACTCTCTTATCGTCAGGTCTTTCCATCATACGTTTCTTTTTAGAAATTAATACCTAGCACAACAAAACCATCCTTGCAGTAATCAGGATTATCAAGCACATAGGTGATTTTTACAAACAGAGTGCGCCCCGTGACAAGTTTACCATCAAACTCATGCAGCAAAATCTCGTCACCTTCTGCGAAATTTCGGTTACGCTTCTCCCGTACCTCAAACATCTTTTGACGCAGCAAAATAGCGTTGAAATACTCAGGGAATATGTTTAAATGATGTATTTTCATATATTCATATCAATTTCTTGTCTAACCTTGTTTATCAAATCCAGCGTTTCATTCACCGCTTTTGCAGCCTTGTCAAGCAACTTTAGGGTTGTTCTCCTTTCTCCCAAATAATCAGGATTACACATTAACTCATCCGAAATCTTATCAAAGCCCTCGTCATCAACTTTTCGCAAAATGTTAATACATCGCTCAATCTCAGATGAAGTAAGCAGCTCGTCAATACTGGGTACTATCTTTCGATTCTTGCAATCGTCATTTTCTATCTGTTTCATTTAACCTCCTCCTTTAGATTCTTATAATGCTCCAGATACACCTCCATTTGTTTGTCCGCATCAGCAGAATAGACGTATCCATTTGCCTTGTGGAAAAAATAGGCATACAGCCACATCTCTACATTATTAGAGAAGAACGATGACGGCGACATTATTGTAAGAGTATAGCCGACAGCGCTATGAAACTCCTTTGAAATCCATAACGGACTGGCGTCCGACACAAAAAGAATCTGTGTGCCATCGCAAGCGTAAGGGAATACGCAATACTCCTCCACCCAGTCCTGAGCCTCAGCGCAACAATGACGATTCATTATATTAAGCGAATACAGCTTGCGATTGGGATTTGGTGTTAAATCCTTAAATATTTCCTCTATATTCATAAATTATCCTTTAAAGTGTTATAATCCATAAAAACACCACGCTCACGAATAGCCTTATCAATGATAGGTGGACATACAAAATCCTCCAGAAACCATTGCATTTTGGCGAAAACAATATCGTGCTGGTCTGTCAGAGCAGAAAACTCAACCCATAGAAAATTATTCTCACCTTTTACAAGCACACATTTGTCCACCACAATGCAATATTTATTCGGATGTCGCAGGCAAAGTGCGTCAGATATGCCGATTATGTTCTCATAGAACCGCATTTGCTCCCACGTATAGCAAGGCATTACCAGAGAACGCTCTTTGTAGCCCATATACACTCTATTGGTATTCGGCATATATTCTATAATATAGGATTCTCCTTGTTTCTTCCAAATTGGCTCTATATTGGTCGGTACTGGCTCTTCGTCACATCTTACGTACTCAAAGCCATTTTCCAACAGCGAATCCGTGATTATCGGTGTTGTTTTCATCTTTTATATGTTGAAGTTTTATAATACCTTTTCTCATCAGGATATGGCCACACCACGCAATGCCTATCAGAGTGTGAGCCATCAAGCAAAACTCGTCAACGCTCAATGGCTTGTCGTCAGGAGAGGTATTCTCTTTTACCTTGCCCTTGTAATGGTGTTTTTTATATCTGTGGTTCTTTTTCATAATACCAAATATTAGAAATAATTATCACTCAATCGCTTGCAATACGCCTGCAATCGCTATATTTGCGCCCAAAAGCAAAGCCATGAGCACAAATAATCTCTTGCGCACCGAGCAGCGGCTCATCAAGCTCAGCATACCCATAATAGTGGTGTGCTGCATTATTCACATCATACTCCTGATAGCAGGCATAGACGAGATTTTCACCGAGATATTACATGAAAGCATATCCGCAGTAATGCTAATGATAGCCGCCAATGTATTCCACCTATGCCGATTGTTCAAGTGCCTTATAGCCTATAAATATGCTGTGGAGCTGTGTGTGATACTCCAGAGAAATATCAGCATTTTTGGCGACTACATTACACCAGCACGCTGGATTATGCTTCTGATAGGTGTGGCTCTTGTTTCGGCTCTGTGGCGGAGGATTGGGAATCGTTAGCCAATATGTCGCTAATTTTCCTTTTCTTCAAAGCACTATCAGCCAACATATCTATCTCCATTTTGGTTCTGTGTGCGGCAGAAGCCAAGCATAGAAGAGATGTTAACTCCTTTTCAGAAAATTTGTCTCGCTTGCCGTCAACAATAATCTCGTAAACCAAATCTTCACCTCTTTCTATGGTATTGCTATACTGGCGCACGGTCATTGCGTTGACCTTTTGCATGATTTTTTTTACTTTGTCGTCCATAGTTTTACCTTGCATTAAATGGCACAGGCTCGTCCCCGATGTGGTAGAGTTTGGGGCTGCCACACTCGGGGGTGTCCTTGAAATATATTAGGCGGTGTCTCCTTACTCTACGGTGGAGAATCCGCATTTTTTTAACATTTTTTTTGTAAACTTTTTTCATATTCCAACTCCTTTTATATGGATTTAACGCTGCAAATATAAGAAAATTATTTTAGAATTGTTTCTAAAAATATCTAATTTTTTTTTGTTTTTACCGAGAATACCGATATATTTGCACCATAAACCCTCCAAAAAAGCCCGTATTCCCCAAAAAACATACAATATCAACACTATTCCTACAAAAAAGATATGGGCGAATACATAGAATTATTCCGCTCGCTGGGCTATCCAGTGGCGGTAAGCGCTATAATGTTCTGGCTACTCAACAAGTTTTTGGGCAAGATAGTCTGCATGATAGAGCAAGTGATAAAGAACCTTGCCGATGAGCGCAAGAAAAACGATGAGTATTACCAGAAAAACACCGAGAAGCAGAGCGAGATAATTGCCGAAAACACAGCGGCATTAAACAAATTCTCGTCCCTGTTGCTTATGTTCATGAAAAAAGTGGACAAATACGATTGCGACAATAATTCCAACAAATAAAAATACTATGGCTACAAGACGTAAGAAAACTACAAAACGCAAGGGCAGCAGATGCCTTTCAGGCGTTAAGGACGGCTACACTGCCGTTTACAAGAAAGACCTTATCAAGGAGGCTCAGGAGCAGTGCAAGAGCAGGGACTTGAAAATCTCCCGTGCCGACATTGACACCTGCGTAACGGCTTACTTTGATGCCGTAAAGGAGAAACTGAAAAAGGGCTACAAGGAGGGTCAGAAATTGCAGGTTACAATCCCACAGATAGCCACCGTGCGTGTGATAGACACCACCAAGGTAGTGGGCAGAGCCAAGGACAGCAACGGCAAGTTCAAGAAAGGCAGCAAGGGCAAAAAGGTTGCCGATACACGTATCAGCTTTACCACCAGCCGATATATGGAAAACGCTGTAACAGGCAAGTCGCTGCCCAAGAAGAAGAAAACAACTTCCAGCAGCAGCTCTAGCAAGAGCACCGAAACCAAATCTACTAACAGCCGAAACGCTCGCAAGAACGCTCGCAAAAACAAGTAAAACATTATGGATTCATTCGACCAGATGATGTACGGCTCAGGAAGCCGCAGCCGTGCCAAGCGCCGCAGGAGCAGAGGTCTCAGCGGCATTCGTGGCGGCAAAAACAATTTCACAAAAAAAGACATCGTGAAATATTGCAGCGAGGAGACAGGTCTCTCGCAGAAAGTATGCAAGGATGCCTTTGATGCAGCCATTGAGTTTATCAAGACCTTTGCCGCCGACACCAAGGAGAAAAACGGAAAGACAGTGCCTGACAGCTGCGTTACAATAGCTGGATTCGGCTCGTTCCGCACCGAGGAATACACCTACAACACCAAGCACCCAGTAACGGGCAAGAGGTATTCAGGCAAGAGAAAGAAACTCGTTTTCAAACCCTCTAAATAGCGCACGGGATGAGCAATTCAGAATTTTGCAAGGCTATATGTCCACCCTCCAAGACTGGGCTCTCGGGCTCTGTGGGCGACTGGTGCAGCGAGCACTGGTTTCTCACATTCCTCCTGATGAGTTCGGTAATTGGCGTGGTGGGCAGCGTGGCTTCCAATGCCCTCAACAAGAGCGGCACAACAAGTATCTCACTATAATACACCTATATCCATGGAAAACAGATTCAAGAACTACGCAAAACTGATTATCAAGAACATAGAGGGCGGTTACTACAATCCCAAATACCACTACACTGCCGCCATGGGCAAGAGTGGCGAGACTATGTTTGGCATGGACAGGGCGTGGGGCGGCACAGATGTCAACGACAGCGCAGCAGGCAAGAAGTTCTGGGCTATCATAGACAACGCCAACAAATCAGGCTCATGGAAACACGGATATTATGGCGGCAGCAACGAGGACACTCTCCGCAACCTTGCTGCCGAGATAATGTATAACAGATACCAGAAATACAGCAAGCAATACCTCACCGACAAGGCTCGCAAGATTGTGGCAAAATCGCCACGTTTGGAATCGCACCTGTATTACGGCTGTTGGAACGGCTCGGTGCGTTTCAAGGACTTTGCCAATGCGATAAACGATGCTGTAAAAAAAGGTATCACCACACTTAAATCTCTGGAGCAAGTCGCTCTAAACTCACGCCTGAATTATGGCGTATCTCTAATCCGCACAGGCGGTGCCAAGATGCGAGACAAGATATGGACACAATTGCCCGATAGAAACACCAGCCTTGCGTGGCTATGGTGGACACTGGGCATTGTAGCCATATCAGGCGTGGGATATTATGGCTATAAGCACAACTGGCACACAATTGTAATCAACAAGGTAAAAAAGATAGCAAAATGACGGCTGATGAACTATTTAAGAGACTAACTAACGGACAAAGCACCTACTTACAAATAAAAGTAAGTGTGTCTTTCAAGTATGAGAGGGAGGGATATTTTACACAAACATCAACACTATCACCAAATACAGGATTCCGCAAAATTAACGGAAAGGCTATTCAAGGTGTTGGTGAGGTCGGTAGAAATGGAGTTCAAATTGATAAGGATGGTTCAAAATGGGTGACTATATGGTTTGATACCTCAGATAGTAGTTCAGAGGGTCGTAGCATAAACCTTGATATGTTGACCAATTTCATCAATCAGGGATTTATCTCTATTTACAATCCAGATGGTGATAGTAGCAAATCCAACTCTCTGCCCACAAAGCCCAAAAACAAAGGCTCTCTCACCACCTGTCTGATAATCGGAGGTATCTTGATAGCAGGCATTTGGTACTGGAACAAGAAGAAAAACTAAAAAAATTATTCATAAGGAATGGAATATAACTACGCATACTCGTTAGAGAAAGACAATAAAGGCAATTTTATCAGCATAGACTATTACGAACGGGTAAAGAAGCGCAAAAGCTACGAAAATGGCAAGCTCTTGAAAAACGTAAAAATATATGAGGGAGATTGCATTATCTGCATGAATTATGACAAAATCTCTATGCGAGACCATGTGCTATACGTAAGGACAATAAACGAGAAATCAGTTTCTTACGACAACATTCTTTTTGGAGTGAGGAATAATACCATTCTTTTTGATTTTTTTGCAAGTTTTGTTGCTTCAAAGGGATTTAAGCATATTTCAAATCCCTTGCAGTTTCTGGAGTGTTTTGTGCGACGGGGCAACCTGATGGGTTTCCCTCCTCCAAAAGGCATTATTACCAAAGAGGTTTCTGACGACCACGAATTTATAATCGTAAAGCCCAAGCCGCATAGGGGCGGAATACCATTTGGTGTGAAACCAACTCCAGAGCAGTTAGAGCGTATATTCCGCAAGGAACACGCTCGTCAAAAGGCTCTGGAAGAAAAAGAAAAAAAGAAACCTACGATGGCAGATATACTCATAGGTAACATCAGGGCTCTTAGAAACTATGCTCAAAAAGTATATGAAGCACACAGGGACGGAGAATACACCATATCAGATACCCAAAAAGCTGAAATAGACAAACAACTTGAAAAAAAGGACAAGGTTATTAACAAACTGAAAAAACACTGGTAGTATGGCAATCAGATTAGAGGATATGGATGGTGGATTATTCGCTGGGTTTGGTGATTATACCGATGAGATAACGGACAAAAACATTACTCAAAAGTTGGTGGACGACAGATTAAAGGATATGAAAACCAAAATCTGTTTTGATACCAGTGGTTACTTTATCAACAATTTCGCCAATGATTACAGCGACACCATTTTGCCATATTTCGACAAAATGGTAAACAATCCCCAAAACAGCGAAATCGTAAAGACAAAATTTCCCAAACATAGGGAACTTGCCGAGCAATACGTAAGCAGGGCAATGACAATAGTAGATTCAGCTAAAAGCATTTTGCCTGCCATGACCAATTATTTTGCGAGGGAGTTCTTATATGTGTACCGTATGGTTGGAGACGAATCCCATTTAATCAGTAAAGACCTTGTAAAACTTGGATTTTGCGTAAGTTACAGGTTTCTTGCAGCAAGCAAATACTTTGGCTGCCTTGTGGGTTTTGTCTGGGGATTTGAGGGCGATACAGCCAGTGCCATTTCGACACAAAACGAGTTAGATAAAAACCTATATCCCGAGCTTACATCTTTCATTGATTATGACAGAATGATTAATCACAGGCGCTATCCTGTAACAGATTATTTTGAAATAGTTGATGTGTTTAAGGATATTCGCAACTGGGAGATTATGGGCTCTAAAATCAAGACTGGACTTGACGAGGATTCTCCTCTTTTCAATTTTAAGAGTTCCAAGGATATAGAGAAACTCAAAAAGGAGGATTTGACAGGTTCTTTGTCCCAAGAGTTTTATTATTTCGCCAAGCGTGATATGGATAGATTTTTCGACAAGGCTATCCCATTAATTTTGCCCAAATCCAAGAAACACAAGATAGGCATAGTACACAAATCGGCAGAAGCATTGTTTTACTATCACAGACGATATAAGAAATACGAATATCCCAATATCCCCAACAACGAATTTGTATTCCTTACCATAGACGGCAAGCCGTCAGGAATAGCCTATTGCATGATAGACGTAGGGCGACACCGAAAGGAAGTCTGGGTAAGCATTTTGCCACCTGACATTATCTGCAAGATGGAGAAATGCTACATTGACGCTTTTAGTGTAACGCCTGAATTTCAGAAACTTTGCAAAAAACACAATATAAAGGTTATAGACGTAAACGACTTTGCCGACATTGCCAATGGTAGCAATTGCACTATGGACAACGTGATAGACTTCTACAACGAGGGAGTAAAGAAAGGTTTCTTCTACACCTACGATGAAAAGGAAAAGGATATTATGAACTGGTACGTGCAAGGCGAAAAACTGAAACCAAGTCTTTCTGGTCTGCCAGCCGAATACAAGACAGGCACAACATTCAGGGACAAGAACCGCAAATACACCATAATATCAGCCGATGATACCAAGGACTGCACCGTCTATGACGTGAGAGACAGCAAGGGCAACGTGTACGAGCTGCCACAAACCGAGCTCCAGAAGATATTAGAGCCCAACAGGAAAGTTTTGCAAAACACCGAACTAAACTTGATAAGACGATGAAAAAACTACCACCATACTACGGACTGCCTACCAACACTGTATCTTTCTACAATCTCCTGTATAGCGCAATTAAAAACAAGGGATTGGTGAGGGATGATATTCATACTTTGGAAATTCCTATCGTAAATATCAAAACCAAAATATACTACAAGACCCCAAATGTAGTGTTTATTGATGATTTTGACGAGGATATAGAGTTGAGTATCAACTATAAAGAGATACTACATTATAACAAATGGATATATCCAATAATATTGCCATACCTCAAAGAGTTGGTAGCAAAAAGCAAGGTAGTTGAGATACACCCCAATGCCATAAAAATTGGAGAAGGAGAAAATAAGGTACGAAAAATACCTGAAACATTTGAGGAAGAAAAGAAAAGAAAAGACCATATCATTGTATTTAGGACATTTGTAGCGGCAAGAATCTTTAATAAGATATATGCTGTTAAATTTTTATTGAGATATGCGTATAAAATCAAAAAAGACAACAAAATGGAACTCTATACAATGGAGTTGATGCCAAGGATAAAATATGAAGAAATACAGGAAAGGGAGGGTTTACTCCTGCAACAGGCTATTGCCAGTCGCCACTCAGTTTCCACTAACACCCAATCCCATATTTCGGCTACAAAGTTACTAAAAAATTTTGGTAAAACACATCATTATATTGACAAAAAAAACAAAATACGTGTAAAAATTTTGGATTACCAAAATACATACTACGAACTCCCTGAGCAATACCGCACAAAACAATACAAAAAGGAATATAAAAAAATGCAGAATCTCTCTGGCTTGCCGTGGACAATCTCCCACCACAACGGCAGAACAATATACACCTACAATCCCGAAAAAGGACTGGGACGCATTAGGGATTATGATTTCGACAAATTCCCTGATACCTTGGCGCTTACTCCGTACCAACTGAAAGAGGGGTTCGGCAAATACCCCCAAGGGACTATCCTAGTAGAGGGACACAAACAGCTGGATTCTGGACGCAAATATTATTCAGTGGATTCATACATAAACGGCAAAAAGATTTCGGATAGCCACGGCATTTTTGAGCGCTCGGATG
This sequence comes from Candidatus Enterocola sp., assembly GCA_045617165.1. Classification (GTDB taxonomy): domain Bacteria; phylum Bacteroidota; class Bacteroidia; order Bacteroidales; family Paludibacteraceae; genus Enterocola. The sequence goes on from JAZLIE010000001.1 coordinate 12,832, forward strand.
ATGGCTCTTATTATTTTCTGAAACGGATTCCTATCCTGATAGGTGACGTATTCGCCAAGAAAAGCGATGAGTTTGTAATAGTGGATATTGAGGATATGTATATGGCTGTGTTGCGCCACAGATATTACAAAAACACCGAATACAGAGTGCCAGTATCGGAGCTTTTCGATGTGTTCTACTTCCGCCTTAAATGCTACGACTACCGCCCCACCCTGCGCCCATTGCAGGCTCTATATTTAGAATATTGCCATTATGCCGAAAAAAAAGGCGCAAAAAGTTTGAAAAGTTTAGAAAAAAATCTAAATTTGCAAGGTCTTGACGGCAGCACCACCCCCTATCAGGTAGGCGACATCATAAAGCTGTATGGCGACCTCTGGGATGGCTCTCTATATCAAGTAACCCGAGCGATAGACCGAGTTTTCTTTATCAGGGAACTCAACCCCAAAACCCGTTTTTCCGAAACCAAGAAAGTGGAATTGGAGGATTTCCCCAATTTCGATTTAGCTACACTGCAACAATTGGAGCTATGCTTACAGGTTTAGGAAACATAGAGATACAGAACACTCAGCAGAAATACATATCAGAAAGGCTGTTCACGCTTTGCGCTGAGCAGATAAGGGAGCATTATAGCCTTATCTCTCAGAAACTGCGCAGTGGGATTAATTTGCCCCAGTATGAGCAGAATTACTTCCGTGCCGTTGAGTGGGTATGGCAGATGGATGATTCCACCTTTGCCAACGACTTTGTATCTGTAATGATGTTTCTTAACGCTGGATTCAGGCGACTGCCCAACAAGCACCTTTATTACGATGAAGTACCCGAGATTTCGGGATGTAGAAACGCTTGGGCGTGGATTGGGCTTGACGCCACCTCTCCCGAGACCACAATAATATACAACTGCAAAAACAAGGGACTTACCTACGAGAAATATTTCTGGTATTTTGAGCATTGGCACGTATATCCGTTTTCCATTCTGCATGAGCTGTGCCACATGATAGCCAGATTTACCGACCCTACCGAGAAAGCAAGCAGCAAGTTTAAGCCCAGCAAGGATGATTTGCCTATATGGAAACACGTTTCCGACTATGCAGCCGAGTTCTCCTGCGAGTATTGTGCCGAAGCCTTGGTATATCTATTCACAGGGCGCAAGGATATGCACCGCAAATACCTTAAAGACTTGCCACCTGTGGGCGGCAATATGGGTTTCTTTGATGATGCCTATACCAATCTGGTACATAATGGCTACAAAAGCCTGTATGACGACCATAGCAAAAACCTCATACGTCCGATAGACTTGGCAATAAATTTCGATATTGCCAAGCAGTCGGAGAATTGGAACTCCCTGTTAAACAAATGCTCCGATACACTGAGGTGGGCGGCGGCAAACTATCACGGCAACGCAGCAGCCAATATGATTACAACATACCTTTGCTGGTATCTCAACAATGTATATGACCGTATGCCTTGCGAGAGTATAGAGCAATTGGAACTACGATTAATAAATTCAAGAAAATGATAACTCAACGTAATTACAGAGCCCTAAAGCAGATTGATATTCAGCACAGGATTTTCAAGATGCAGGGCAGCGACACCAAATACTTCTGCACCGACACCAAGGTGGATTACAATCTTGATGTTATGGGTGTGTATTATGTGCCGCTGGTGGATGGCAATATACCAGCCAACTGGGCAAACCGCAATATGTGGCAGTATCTGCCATTCCAAGAGCTTAGCCGCATATCAAATGTGTATGGTGGCGGCAGTTCCTTGTCGGGCGATTATGTGCCAGCGTCTGATATTCCATACGCCTACAATATGCACCTTGTAACGCCTGATGCGATGGACAAGTATATGCACGAAGCCCTCCGCCAGCTGAAACAGGCTGTTGGCAATGTTCAGGAGTTTGTGGCAAGCAAGCTCCATTATTCCATTTACGAGCTGTCTCAGGTGCTCAGCAACGAGCAGATAGATGGTGTGGCTCTCGCCATATACAATGCCGAGGTGCGCAATCAGGGTATGATTATTGGCGACCAGACAGGTGTAGGAAAGGGACGTATGGCGGCAGCGTTTATCCGATATGCCGTGGAGCAGGGGCTAAAGCCTGTGTTCTTTACCAAGACCGATGAGCTTTTCCCCGACATCATACGAGACCTCACCGCAATCCACTGCAAATACAAGGGATTCACCACCAACTCAGGCGCTGACGATGTGCTTGATGATGATGGCAATATATTGGTGAAATACAACAAGAAAGTGCTTGACGAGGCTATGCAGCTGCGTGATATTCCCGATGGCTACCACTATATGCTTTGCACATACAGCCAGCTATCGCAGAGCACCAAGGAGAAGATTGATTTCATCAAGGATGTGTGTTTCAATGCCATAGTTATCATGGACGAAGCGCATTTGGCTGGCGGAGAGCAGGGCGAGACCTACTCCAAGAAAGACGAGAACGGCAATATTGACATGACCACACCCAAGATAAAGGGTGCCGGCAGCAAGCAGTTTACCGATTTCATAGTTCCCAACGCCAAGGCTGTGATGTATCTGTCGGCTACATTCGCCAAGCGTCCCGAGAATATGCCTGTGTATGCCATTAAGACTTGCTTTATGGATTCTTTCAAGGATGATGAGCGAGACGATATTTTCCGCAAGGTGCAGAGCATTTTCCGTGTGGGCGGCAATGCCGTGGAGGAGATTGCGTCAAACACGCTGGTGGAATACGGACAGATGATACGCCGAGAGCACCAAGCCGACCAAGTGGACAACCGCTTCATATCCCTTGACGAGAAAGGGGCTAAGGATTACGATGGCATACAGGACTGCACGGCTCTGCATACCACGCTATATAACAACGTGCTAAGCCTTATCAAGCGCATACGTATGTTTGAGATGCAGTATATCCAGCCTTTTCTGCAAAGCAAGCAGGCTAATTACAAGAAAGCCAAGATAAAGATTGATATTACACGCAGGGGATTGTTCGCCCGATTGTTTAATATCGTGGATTCGGTTTTGTTTGCCATAAAGGCTGATGCCGTGGCTGATAGAGCCATTTATTACCTGAAAAACGGATGCAAGCCAGTGATTGCGTTCTCCAAGACTTTTGAGAAACTTCTGCCCAAAGACAAGCTGGGCAAGGGCGATGATGAGGACACTCCAATAATGCCATTTGGCAGCAATCTGGAGAATACCGACATCATATACAAGTTCGACAGCGTTTTCAAGAGCTTGCTGAAATACAAGGAGGTTGACCACAAGGAATCCGAGAGGATAGCCAAAGAGGAGAAAAAGAAAGTAAAGGTGGTGCGTGATTGTATCATAGACTGGGACGAGATAGGCAAATGGTGGCAGGAACTCAATTTTGGTCAGTATGATGCCGAGACCGACCCAAGGGCTGTCTATGAGAAGATTCAGGATTTTATAGCACACAACAAGCTGGGGCTCACCATTTCGCCTATTGACTATATCAGATACAAGATAGAGAAAGCAGGCGATGGCAAGAAATTCACCGTGGCAGAGTGTACCCGTCGCAAGAGACGTATCAAGTTTACCAGCGACACCTCAGCTACACTAGAGAAAGCCGATGGCGAATCCACCACCAAGTGCTACAACGACTTCAACAACAACGAAAAGGACTGCCTGTTTATCAACACTTCGGGCTCTACTGGAAAATCGGCTCACGCCATTCCTACCGACAAAGTGCCTGTAAGCGAGGTAAAGCGCCGTGTTATGATTGTGGCTCAGGCAGAGCCTGACATCAACGATGAGATGCAGAAACGTGGACGTATCAACCGTACAGGTCAGCTGAAACACATTCTGCCTATCATAGAGTACATATTCTCGTTTCTGCCCTCGGAGCAGAAGATGATGATGCGCCTAAAGAAGAAACTGAAATCCCTAAGCGCCAACACCTCTGCCGACCAGAACGCTGACAGCGAAGCCATAAAGGCTGATGATATTTACAATATCTATGGCGACAAGGCTGCGCTTGATACCTTTGCCGAGCTGTTTAATCAGGATGCAATATCCGACCTCAATATGTTTATGGACAATCCGCTAAAGGCTGTGCGCAAGGGTGACGAGATTGTGGTAAACGCCAGCATTAACGGATTTGCGCAAAAGGCGTTTTCACGTTTCCAGATTCTGCCGCTAGATGCTCAGGACGAGTTTCTCACCGAGTTTTATTACAAGTATGCCGATAATATCGAAAAGGCAAAGGAGGAGCAGACATATTTCCTAGAAGCCGATGATAGAAACTATGATGCCGAGGTAATGGTGGAATACTGTATGCGAGACGGCAACAATGCAAAATCCCGTTTTGGTGCGCCCACTTTCATGAACTTGCTAAGTATCAAGGCTCAGAAAAAAATGCCTAGCTACAAGGATATTGTAAACAACAACCTTGATGATGATTTGAAAGATGTTTTGGCTAATATCGAAAAATATTACAAGGAGGGACTGGAAAATATTGATTGGCGTTACCAAAACTCCAAGGAAAGCAGGATAACCTCTGCCCAAAACTCAATCAATCAATACAACGAGGCAATAGCCAAATACAAGCAGCAGATTTCTCAGCTTGATGTGGATGATGAGAACATTCTGCCACTTGTAACCAAGTTCAACGACAAAATCACAGAAGCCAAGGAGAAGATAGCGGCTCAGGAGGAGAAGTTGAAAAACATAGATTCCGACATCCAGAAAGAGAAAGATGCCGACATCAAGAGCCACACCGACAAGAAAAATGTTTTGGTGTCGCTCCTCAACCAATTCAAGGTGGGTTCGGTGTTCCAGTCTCCCACTGGCAATCTATGGGTGGTAGGCACTATGAGGGCATTGTTTCAAGAATACATTGCCAAAAACGAATACGACAATGATTCGGGAAAATACAACGAGATAGACTTGCTTTCTGCGCCAGCCAATATCAAGATTTTGATATACACCACCGACAACACGGTAGGCAATTTCCAATTGTCGTTTGCTGGCTCTGAGGAAGCACGCTCAAAACTCAATGAGATTCTCGGCTACAAGAAACTATCAGGCGATGATTGGGACAAGTTCATAAATTCTGGCAAATACCGTGACAAGGTGTATATGATAACAGGAAACATCATTCCATACATCAAGAACGACATCAAGGGTGTTATCGTAAGGTACACCAATCACGATGGCTCTACATCAACGGGATTGCAGGTAAAGCTGGAGAAAGGCAAGGACGGACGTATGCACCTGCCCTCTGTGGTAAACGGCATATCGTTCCCTATCAGCGACTACCCCAGCGCCATAATCAATGCGCTGAATAGCGAAGCCGAGATTAACATATCCAATGCCCAGATAGACCACGGCAAATGCACTATCTGGACTGCAAGGGAGAATGATAGCGTAAAGTACATAATATCCTGCGACCGTGCCTATGTTGACCCAATAAACAAATCATTGGAATACATCAAATATTCTTCTGGAATATTGACGAAATGGAATCAGGATGGCGGCTATTGGACTATATCTTTCACAGAGGATGAGTTCAGGCAAGTTGTTGAGAATATGGGCAAAAACGGATTCCGAGCCACAGTGCCTTTTCCACTTCTGGAGCAATACGGCATTGATATAAAGGCAGAGCATTATCAGATGCAAGATTGGAAAAAACTTGATTGGAACAGAAAATCTATCCTGCCACAGCCCAAGAATTTGCTACAATTAATAGAACTTAAAACATTATAGACATGACAGTAACAGCAAAAGAACTAGACAAGTTGTCACACGCCAACTTTGATGGTGATACCTACGAACAAGGTATTTTCCGTGCGATACAGAAAATTGTGGGCGAGAAAACCGACAATTTCACCAATCCTGACGGAATATCACCACGAAAGGAGGATATGACAGAGGACATTGAGAACGCTGGCAAGAGCGTTGAGGACTACAAGAGAAAATTCGGCTCAGTGAAACGCAGCGAGGAGGATGTTGTTCACCACCTCATTGACGTGATAGACGGCAAGGAGTTTACTCCTCCACCAGCCACCGATGATTCAAGCGATGATATTGACGAGGATTTTGAGCTTGAAATGGAAATGGAGCTTGAGTTGCAGAATCAGTTGAATTTGAAGTTGAAACTTAACAAATAGCAAAACATTATGAAAATCACAAAGGACAATTTTACAGAGGAATACCCAAAAATCAAGGGTATCAATGCCGACCTTGACAAAGGATATGCTACCGTAGCCAAAGCTGCAAAACTCTACGGCAAAAACGCCACAGCTACCAAACTTGTTGACACATGGATAGACAACGCCAACGAGATTGCCAAGAGCGTAAAAAAAAACGAGAGCAATCCACCCAAGAACAATCCACCCAAGAACAAGAAGAACGAGGTTAAGCACAAGTTCGACAAGGGCGACATCATTCAGGAAATCCACGATGATGAGCCACACTACATCAAGGTAAAGAGCATTACCAAGGATGGCTACAAGGTGGAGGAGCATTACGTAAACGACAACGGCAAGGAAGCCACCGACACCTACGAACTCCTTTTTGAGGAGGAGGGCGACTACAAGAAACTCAGCAAAGCCCCCGAGCTGGTAAAGAAAGCCCCAAAGGCTGACAAGCAAGACAAAGAGCCCAAAGCACCCAAAAAGGACAAGAAAACCAAGGGCAAGCGCACTCCAGAGGTTGACACATCCAAGGCTCGCACCGACTGGCACAGAATCCTGAAAAAGTACGTCCGTATGGCTGGCAGCAGCAAGGAGCTTTGGCGTGTTTACGACTTTGTAAAGGACATTCAGGGCAGCTGCAATGCCAAGCTGAAACGCAATACGCCTTTCATTGACATCATCCGCAACATTGAGAAAGACCTTGTGGCTGAGTATCAGAAAGCAAACAGCGATGGCAAAAAGACTATGGCTGTCACTGATGCCTATGTTGACGACTGCAAGCAGGCTTTCAAAAAGGCTATGAGAGGTATGAGCAACACCTTCCGTGACGAGGTTAAGTCTGAATCGCTCTCAGGTACTGACTGGATGGCTGATTGCTACGTAAAAAAAAAAGCGAGACGTTAAGCGATAACACAAATCACTTTTCGTCTTATAATCCTGAAACATCAGAACTTATGGGTTACAGAACAAACACAGGTACAATCAAAGCCACTGACGTGATGAAATGCCACACCAACGTGCTGGCATTTGATGGTGAGTGGCTTGATTTTCTCGGTGAGCCCGAGCCAAACTTCTATATGGTGCTGTCGGCACAGCCTGGTCACGGAAAGACCACATTCTCGCTTAAATTCGCCAACTATCTTGCTGGCAAGTTCGGCAGGGTGGTATATATCACCAACGAGGAGAACGAAGCACGCATTAAGCGCAAGCTCCAGTTTATCGGAGACCGTATCAATCCAAACTTTGAGATGGCGTTCCACGCTGACGATTTCGACAAGACAATCAACCTCCTGAAACGTGGCAGATTCGATTATGTTTTCATTGACAGCGCACAGAACGCTGGCATGGATTTCAAGGAACTTGCCGTAATCCGCAAGCAGTTCCCAAAGATTGGCATTGTGGCAATATCACGCCAGACCAAGGACGGCAAAACCCGTGGCTCCCAAAACAAGGAGTATGATGGCGATATTACTATCAAATTCACCACTCAGGGCGTGGCTACGGTTGTTAAAAACCGATTTGGCGAGGTAGGCAGAGAGTTCGTCTTATTTTAATTATTTTAGGCAAAATGTGGACACATAAACAGGTGGCAAAGATACTGCGCAACGCTGCCGACAAGATAGAAAACGGCACTTGCGGAATGGATGATGAAGAATTGCAGCAGCTGGCTCAGGTGATAATGCACCGCAAAATCACCTTGGAGCAGGTATGCAACATCAAAGGCTACTCCAGAGCCACACTCAGCCGAAAGATACAATCAGGAGAACTCCCCGAGCCCCACAAGGACGCTGGCGGCAAGAAATACTACTACGAGGACGAGATATAACAAAAAAATCCCCGTTTGCAACTTTCCAAACGGGGATTTTTTTTATGGTTACAAATCTTCTTGGTACAAGTCCCAGTAAAGACTATCCAATGTTTCCACAATTTTTTGGTTCTGTTCGTAAGTCAAGCCCTGTGGCTTTACTTTCTTGTAGAAAGATTCAATCTTTCTGTACGCTGTAATCCTTTTATCCTTGGTTCGTAACTCTCTATCATATTTAATCCTCGCTTCGTCTATAAATGATTGCGGGGCTTTCATATAATAGAAATTGCTTTTGGAGCAACGGGTTTCATCTTTGGAGCTAATGTTAAATACTTCCTTATAAGTAACATAACACTCTGTTACCTTAGTTACCTGAAAGAAAAATCTACCTCCAATGGCGGATTCTCGGTAATATATCTCGCCTACTTCCATTACACCACCCTCCACGAATTTTGGTTATTGTTCATAGTGTGCTCAAATACCAGATTGTCGGAGAAATCCCACACTTTCAGGTTTCCTCCCTCTATTGCCCAACGGTGAAAGTCTAATTTGACCGTGCAAATCACATCACCGCAGAAATTTAGAATTTCTAATGTTCTCATTTTTTTACGTGTTTAGTTTATTAAAATCTGAACCTTTATTCCATCCGTAGATTTGGCCTTGCCTACTGCAAGTATCTCCACCATCGCAATATCTGTTCCGTTGGTCAGGGTTTGATATTCTGGAGAATCTGTTACGCTATGCAAGGCTTGGTCTGTAATCTCGCCAATGCCCTGAGCGTAACACACTCTGCCATCCGATAAATGGAGCTTGAAGTCGTAATATGTTACCATGGTTATTCGTAAAGTCCTACATATACCTTTGCATCCTGATAGGTGAATTCGGCAATAGTTGCAACATCCTTTGCATCATCGAAATTATCTTCCATTACTTCTACAACAAAGGAATCTGCATCTGCCTTGTCGGAATATTCACATTCGGCATTGCCATATAGTTCTTCTATCTCATCACCTCTCAAATAGGTGAAATTGTGCCTATTTGAAGGCGCATCAATCACTACTGGATAAGTAGCGAGGAAATCGCTGATAAGTTCTAATATCGTCATTTTTTTTACGTGTTTATTGGGTTAATTACAAAGGCAAATGTACGATATTTTCCAGATATACCGCACATTTGCCGTGATTTTTTTTATGCTATCCTGAATTTGTCATTCTCAGGACATTTGCCACGATTCACGATATTCCAAATATCGCTTTCGGATATGCCCCTGAACGCTGCCCTTACCTCGTTGAGGTTGCTGCCAGCGATACGGAAAACAGGGCTCTTTACAAGCTCAAATTTGCCGTTGCCATTATTAATTGTTTCAGTGAAAACAATATGGATAAGTTCTTCATGGTTTTGCCTACAATAGATTTTTATTGAATATCCACAATGACCTTGAATAGGATATATAGCATCTTTCATCAAGAATCGTGGTCTTGGGTATCTCGTTGCTGTCAGTGTTACCATATTACCTCCTTATTTTTTTAATTGTTCTACCACCTCATAATCCCAGAAGTCCTCAGGGTTGAGATTGGCGTGTATGTGTTCTGACAAGTCCTTGCCCTTGTTATGAAGCATACAGTGCATTTTTGCCTCCATTTCGGTAAGTACGAACGATAAAATATCGTTTTTCTGAATACAACAATCGCCATCGTAGCAATAGTTGTAGATTACATATACTTTCTTAGGCATTTTCTTAGTCTTTATATGGTTCAACTTTGAAAATCTTGTCTGGTCTCAAATTCTGAGCTTCCGCAAGCAATTTGTCGGCTTCCTCCTTGGAAAAAGGTTGTGGAAAATAGCTATCTACCATCAATGTCTTTCGTTTAGAATAATCCTTGCCATCGTCATTGAGCAACAAACACTCCTTGATGCTACAAAGGTAGTACAAGAACTCCTCTCCTCGTTTGGTATTTCCCCAAACCTCTATCTGATACATCTGTTCCATAGTTTATTCGTTTATAGGTTTAAACAAAAGGACTGATTTTGGAGCATTTCTCGCCAAAAAGAAACCTGAAAGGTCTGTGGGCATTACCAAATTCTCCCGTGTCCATATCCTTACAATATCCTCAATAACTACAAATGTTTTGGCGTGGAATACTTTTTTATCTATGCCGTTTTTTATGCCAATTGGCAAAGGCTCTAATATCTCGTCTGGAATCCCGTGGCAACAAAACAACATTGTCTTTTTGCCGTAGTTTTTTGCAACCTCTTTCACATCCTTTATCAACTCCTGAAAGTCGGAATATTGGATATGATGGAAAAATCCATCGTCTGTTTTTATAGTGTTAATTTCCATTTTCTTACGTGTTTATGTGCGCCATCTGTCACCTGACGCACTGGTTATTAAAACTTATCTTGTTTCCATTCGCCCGACAAATACCTTTGGCAACCTATTGTATTAAGTTCCTGTATCGTTTTCCAGTCAGGTTCGCCATCTTTCCACATTTCCTTTGCCTTTTCAAGACCATAAATCCTAACTGCCTGATATTTGGCTGGGTCAATGAAACATCCATCATAGATGAATTGTTCAATTTCTTTTTCTTTTGCTTTATCCATTTTTTATGTGTTTATGCGTTACTTACTGCACCTTTGAAGGTGATATTTTTGATTGTGAGCCACGGATAACGTGTATGAACAAAATCCCTCACCGTGTCTTGCATAGCCAAAGGACACCATTGTTTGATTTTTATATCCATCATGCCCTTGTCGGTCTCTACCTCATAGAGATATAATTTCCAATTCATTTTTTACGTTATTATGTGCGCCATCTGTCACCTGACGCACTGGTTAATTACTACTTGTGTGCTTTTGTCCACATATCCTGTATTGCCTTGCGAAACCATGAAAATCCTGCTGGGGTCATTGGATATTTTACAGCGTTAAAGAAAAATCTTCTTTGTGTGGTGTGTGCTGTAATTTCCATTGGATGAGCAACCGCAATGCCGTTTCCCCAAAGGGAAATATACCATGTTCCGAACTGCCTTTTGCTGACCTCGTATTGGTAGCCATACTCTATCAGGGGATTGAGTATTGAGTTTATGAATTTGCCGTAATTTGCCATTTTTTTACGTGATTTAGAACCCTATGCTGTCACCATAGGGCATTGTTTATTAGATACCTTTGTAGTTAGCCAAAATATAGCCTATAACAGATTCCTGATTATGACAGCTCATTGTTGTGATTGTGTCCATAATTGCTTTCTCAGGCGCTTTGCCCTCCTTGCAATAGCTCAAAAATCTGTCCCAGAACCAGTCCTTTGTGCAGTCCTCTACTGCGTTAAATGCGGCTCTCAGCATATCTCTGTCATAGTTATAGCAGAAATATATAAACTTGATTACGTTGTAGTTGTTTTCGTTTTTGTAGTTTGTTCTCATTTTTTTACGTGTTTTGTGTGCCCTGCCTGTCACTCAGGGCACGGGTTAATGTTACTTTGTGTATGTCCAAGTGGAAACGAGGTACTTATAGTTGGGATAATCACCAAATCTCTCTACCTTTATCACCTCCAGCTCCTCTCCTTTGTCAGCGAGACCTCTTACTCTATACATATAGTGTGTTCTTGTAGAGTCGATATTGGATTCACTGCCCTTGTTGCGCAATGTTATCTCAAACTTTTCGGGATTCATTACAGGTCTGTCCAAGGCACTAATATCTATCTCCATATCCGAAACAGGGAAGCGACAACCTGACTTTTCGGACTTGCATTTTGCCTTGTATCTCAGGAAAGCGATAAGTTGTTCCTTGTCAAGGCTAATGTTGTGCTGTGCGGCTTCTTCTGCCAATTTTGCCAAATTTTCCATAGCGTTTATAGTTTTTAGGGTTATACAATGTGCGTTATCTGAAAGTCGTTTTCTTAACTTTCGACATTGCAAAGTTACGCATAAATTTTATACATACCAAATTTTTCTTAAATATTTTTAGAAAATATTTTCTAAATTATTGATTTTCAATAATTTGCAATATTGTTTTTTATATGTTATTTTGATATAGAATTAAAAAATTTTCCTGATAATTATATTTCCTATATATAAAACTGATATTCAGTAACTTAAAAAACTTTTGAGCATTGTTTTAACACCATCTTCAGCTCCAGTTCTTTTGCATTGTTTTCGGAAACATACAATCAACATTATTCATCAACCATTAAAATTTAGAAAACAAAATGGCAGAAGAAAAAACATACGTTTTCCAGCCCGACAACTCAATGTCTATGCTTGCTCCTTGGCTTGCTAACCGTGGCGTGGATGCCAGCACTATTGCAGCCATGAACAATGGCGGCTGGGGTGGCAACAGCAATATGTGGCTTATCTTCCTTGTGCTCCTGATGGGCGGTGGCGGATATGGCTGGGGAAACCGTGGCGGCAACGACTTCCTTGCGTCACAAATCAACAACGATTCAGGCAGGGAGATGCTCCGTGACGCTATCGGTGGCAACAGGGCAGCTATTGCCGACCTCGCAAACAACTTGAACGTAAGCAATTCAGCCGTTCAGGGAGCTATCAACCAGCTTACTCTCCAGTGCCAGAACATCGGCAGTCAGGTAGGGCTTACAGCTCAGCAGACCATCAACGCAATTCAGGCTGGCAACGCAGCCCTCAGCTCTCAGCTCGCCACCAACGCCTGCTCTATTGAGCAGAAAGTGAACAATCAGGGCTACGAGAACCGCATAGCCAACATTGAGCAGACCAACGTAATCTCATCAAAGATTGACGCTCAGACACAGCTCATCACCGACAAGTTTGCCCAGTTGGAGCTCCGTGAGCTTCACAGCAAGCTGGAAGCCGAGAGGGCAGAGAACACAGCCCTGCGCAACACTATCAGCAACTACAACCAGAACGCTACCATCAACACCATAGTAGCCAACGCCACTGCGCCTATCAACGCTACTGTAAACACTATCCACAACGAGGTGGAGGACATCAAGCGCAAGCAGCCTGATACCATCACAATCCCTCTGCCCGTGGCGGCTCAGTACGGCATAGCGCCTTACGGACTTGGCGGCAACGGAAGCTACTGGGGCTAACAGAAAGGGAGGTGAATCATGAGTCCACTTTATTTCTGCAACAAGAATGGTATTCCGTGTTTGGAAACTCAGAGCGTAAGCCTTACCACCACAGCCTGCACATACACATTGAAAAACCATCCGTTTCTCAATGCCAACTATCAGGGTTTTGTGGTTATCAAGATTGCGCAGTCGGTAACAGCACCCACCACTGCCGTGCCTGTTATCTTCACCACATTGGGCACTTCGGTAAGCACTCCAGTAATGGAGCGTGGCGGTGTGGCTTCCAACACAAGCACCATCAACGACACAGGCGTGTATCTCTTCTTCTACGACAGGACAACAGATACATTGCAGCTGGTAGCGTAGGCGAGCCTATGCAATGCCAATAATCAGGATTCGGACGGTGGCTGATAACCGCTGCCGTCTGTTTCCTTTCTTTACAAACAATTTAATCGAAAAAACAACTATGTTTCAGAACTTACGCAAGGGACAGAATATCTACGTGCTCTACAAGAACGACCCACGCATAGAGATTGGCGAGGTGGATTCTGTGGGACTGCCTACTCCGCAGTTTGCCCCCACGCAGTATCAGCAATACCAGTCACCTGTGCAGAAAAACTGCATAGATGTAAAGGTAAAGCTAAACAATCAGATAATAGACCTCCAGAAACTGCCAGCCGAGGGCTCTATTGCCGATTTCGGGAGCAATGGAATGGTGGTATCTACCAGCAAGGACGCAATTTTGCAGGAGATAGAGCTGATGCGCACCAACTCGCAGAAGATACTTGACAGCGTGGACAAGCACAAGCAGAACGTGGAGCAGTGCACAAGGCTGATAGAGGAGCTTAATCCGCACCTGAGACAGGAAGCAGAGCTCAGGAAACAGATAGAGACCCTCACCAGCGAGCTAAGCAGCGTAAAATCACAACTTTCGGAGGTTCTGAGCAATCAAAAGTGACTAATCATGGCTTGGAAAGAGATGATAAAGACAACGGGCGGCATGGCTGAGGTAGCAGCCGAGCCAGCCAGCGAGCACGCAGCCGAACACTCCGAGATGGAGCAAGGCGAGTGCCTTGAAATCCTGAGAGACATTCAGAGCTCCCTGCACAAGATTTGCGAGATGCTCTGCAAGGAACACAAGGCAGAGGACGAGACAACCGAGGTAATAACATTCAACGAACGCAAGTAACCATGGCAGAACGTACCGACATATACGAGCGCAGACCATCTGGAATGGATGAGTATCTTGCCATCTACAACTGGCATTTCAGCAAGCGAATGGCGGAGTTTGCCGCACGCAATTTCTGTGGCGGAGTAGGATTGTATCAGCCCGAGGTTTTTGAGAAACTCTGTCAGGGCACAGAGGTATTGCGCCTGATGAAAGGCTATGATGCCTACTATCTTGCCGCAAGAATCCGACACACGCACCCATCCCTGAGCGAAAGGCAGGTAATCTGCATGGTGGAGGACTGCCTGCGCAACGACTACGACACAGCACCGCTCACCCGTTTCTATGCCGACACCATGGCTACCGACACACCGATAATCTGGGAGGATATGTTATGAGAAAACACCTGAAAGTAAACGACTGGCACATTTGCGTATTTGCCAGCCCTGACGAGGGCGAGAGGGCAAAGATAGCTGAGCGTATGGTTTCAATGCACGTACCACAACCACAGCAGGATATGCTTTGGGAAAATCTGGAGCATACCAACCGTGGCACTACCATCGCCAACTCCACGCAAAGGAAAATCATCGTGGCAATATCGCCACAGGCTGACAAATCCGAAATGATGAACACTATATCGCACGAACTCCGTCATGTGGTTGACATTCTGTGCGTGAATTGTAATCTGGAAAACGCAGCCGAACTCACAGGCACAATTGCGTCACACCTTGCCGAGTGGGTATAAAAAAAATAAGGGGCCGATTCCGAGTTTCGTGCCCCTTTTGTTGTGTTGGAATTGGATTGGTTAAGTTTCAAACCTATATGAAGTATCAAAAGTTCGCTGCAAATATACTAAAAATATTCAATAATGAATATTTTTTAGAATTTTTTTTTAGCACCTTTTGTCCATCATTTCGTGGAATTTTCGGCATTTGTATTCGTGTCTCCACATCAGCTGCACGTCATTGTATCGTTTTTGCAGTTTCCGCCTTGTACGCTCGCTATATTGCAGTTTGTGGAGATACCAAAGAAACATTGGCGAAACTTTCCAACTTCTGCCTAACCGATTTTCCAATCGCTTGATTGCTTTTTTGTATCTAGTTTTCATTTGACACCTCCTTGTAAATTTTTGATTCTGTTAGTTTGTCCTTGTCCTTCTTTCTGTTAATGTAATCAGGACAATAGGAATCGTTCTCAACGTGGTGGATTCTGCCTTTTGCACTCTGAAAGTAGCAGACACTATCAGCGAACCACCAACAATTAGCACATTTCCCGTGATTCATATTACACCTCCTTGTCAATATTTCAACGTGTCCTCTATCTCGCAAGAGGTTTCTATATCCCAACATTCCGCAAGTTTTGTGTTATACAAAATTCCATTACGGACGGGGACAAATATTATATTTGTATTAAACTCCAGAAACCATATACTTTGTGGATAATAGCAACCGCAAAAAATCTGCGCTGGCGAAACATTTTTCACTTCCCTAAAGCCTAATCTCTGGAGTTCTTTTAATATTGGTTCGGTAGGCATGGCTTTAAAAATCATAAGATTCTATATCTGGGATGCCATCCAAATTCATAATACGCAATTCAGAAAAAGCAGACACTACATTGTTATCTATAACCTCATACGAGGCATTGCCAAAAACATTCTCTAATATTTGCGGATTTTGAATAAACTGGAGACAGTTTTCTAACGTATCAATTATTAGGAAGTGTACCCAATAATCCTCTTTGTCAACATGTATCACAATATACTTATTCCCCATTATTTACCTCCTTGTTTAATGTTTTTTTAAAAGGTATCAAAAACATTTCGTTGAAATTGGCTTTGCGTGTTTCAGTTTCCTTTTTTGTGTATCTGAGCCCTTGACCAGCCAAAAAAGAAGTGATTTTTTCCCAGATGTAATCAATGCTTATGTCTTTGAACTCCTCCAAAATATTTCCAGAGAAATAAAAAGTATGAGCAAAAAACAGCCATTCAGTAGCGAATATTGTAAAATACATTTCCTTGTTTTTATAAATAAAAACATTGCCAGCATAGCCATACTTGTTTTCTACTCTAATTTTCTTAAATACAACTTCTTGAATTACTTGCATTTTCACACCTCCTTTCGTTTTGAAAAATCATATCCGCTATATCAGCAGAAGTATATCCACCATGGCGTATCATCTTGCGGTACTTGCGATAGCCAAGAATCATCTTGCGTGTTACCTCTGTACATAGTATTGTTCTATTGAACCTATTATGAGGTCTTTGAGATGCCCTTATTACTGTGTACTCTATACTATCAAATAGTTTATCAAAACCACCTGATTTTCTTCTGTTACGATACATCTTGTTTCGTTTCATATTTACATTAGGGTTTAAACTTTTCCAATACTTGTTCCAAAATTGCAATCTGTTGCTTAGCATACAAAGCATAGCCAATTTCTACTGGACTTTCCAAATCGCTATTGTATTTATCCAAAGCACCAAATATAGCGCAATACATTTCGTTTTTGGAATACTTGCTTTTGTATGGCTGTAAACAATCCACTTCACAATTCCAAAAATCTGCAAGTTTTTGTGCTTCTCTGTCAGGCATAAGCCCTTGCGTAATGGCTTTATTCATTACTCTCTCACTTATACCTGAAACCTCGGCAAATTGCTCTAAATTGGCGTAATCTTGCGAGATTAATTCTTCTATTAGACTTGAATTAATTTTCATTAGATTTGGGTATTGGTTGGTTAGAGAATATTGAATAACTGTTGCCTTTCGCATCAACAATCTTGATTTGCTCAGGACACAACAACGGCTCAAAGTTTTGCTTTTTACAAAGCATCCTATCACGCTGTATAAATCGCCTAATCAATGTTATAAGCCTGTCAAAGTCACTGATTGGTGTTTCTATGTGAATTGCCATATCAGGAATTTCTATCGCAAAGGAATTATTATTGGTTACTTCCATTTCTTTACGTGTTTTATGTTTTACAATCCATTTAAGCCCTCTCTGAGGAGTTTTTGGTAGGCGGCAGTTGCTTCGCCAGCATCTTCCAAATAGGCATTCATGCCAACAAGTTTTCTGCCCTCATACACCTTGGTTTGATAGTGCTTGCCATCAAACCGCAGGATATATTTTCGCTTGGATTCTCCGTGAATCCCTGTTTTCAGGATTATGGTTTTCATAATTGGGTTTGTTTTTGGGTTTACGATTTGCTATATAGTTGATTTATAGCGTTTTATTAATTTCAAAATGTAAAATCGTTTTATCGTCAACTTGCGCCACATTGCTCTGTGGTGCGTTTTCGTGACCTTACAATATGGTATTTTTCGGTCACAAAACGTCAACTAGCGACTAGTTTTTGGGTGCGTTTTTGGGGCTGAAAATGTGTTCTTGCCCCATATCTGAGCGCCCTGTGGCTTTATGAGCTTTTACACAATAGATGTGCAGTATGCCATCGCTGGTGTCTAGCGACACTTGCCATCCGATGCCCTTTTTCCCGTATCTGAGCGCCCTGTTCCGCACCAATTTGGGATAGTGTTCTCTCAGGTAGACGAACACGCTCTTAATACTAAGGAAATACTCCATCCCACCAGTGGGTAGGGTCATTATAAATAAGTTTACTTCTTTGTTTTCCATTTTGATTTCGCAAAAAATTCAGTGACACAAATTTATATAAATCTGTGTCACTGACAAATTTTTAGAGTGCTTTTTTTTAGTATCTCACAGTATATACACCTGTAAAGACGTTAAAGAAAATCAATCCTCCTTTTTTTAGCCAGAAGGCAAAGGCTTCTCTTGCTGATGTGAATTTCTGTTTCATTTTTATTGTAATTTAAAGTTATTACTCAAAATCGCCATCCAGCTCGGTTTTGTTGAGCTCGCAATCTATCTGTATTGTTCCACGCTCGCCCTCTACATTTACCGTGTAGCCTATCTGCCCGTAGCTGCAAAACAAACGGTCTATTGTAAGGATTTTGTTACGCCAGCGGAATGGTGCGCCTGTGCAATGCTTTTCCAGATTAAGGCTTCCTATGTCGGTAGCTCTCTTGATGGAATTGAATATTGATTTTTTCATTTCGTGTTGACTTATTGGAATTTTACATCGCTGATTCTTTGACCGCAATTTTCAGCGTCTATGGCTGCGCTGGCGCAGTGCTCCCAGTTTTCTGTGCCGTCCTCAAAGAGGTGAGCCATATCCCAATACAGGGAATTGAGGTCTGATTTTAATTTCTCGGCTTTCTCAGCCATATTTTGAAACTTCTTGAATATTTCAAGAGATTCGTTTGATATTTTTATATTTTTCATTTTTTTACGTGTTTTGTATTGTTATTGGGTTTTCTATCACCACGATTTTGTCGGCAAATGCCTTGTCGTGGAGGTTGAACATATCTCTGTGCATACTCACCACACCTGCCCTGAAACTGCCCACCTTGAAAGGTGCTTTGGCTGCCTTGGCATCGGCATGGAACGTTTGGAAATAGTCTCCAGCCTGCACAAAGACTATTTTTTCAGGATATTTGGGCTTCTCCTCGCAAAAAATCTTCCTTGCGATAGTGGAGAAATCCCAAATATTATTTATATTTGCAAACATTTTTTTGCGTTTTTGGGTTATACTCAGAAACCATTTTTTTACGTGTGCCCTACGTTGTGAAACGTAGGGCTTTTTTGTTACTTACGTGTGGCGTACATACTTGTTGCCCTATTGGGGAGGTTTTTCTCCACTGCTATACGTAACAATACTGCTTCCGCCTGCCATAACAGTAATGCCTGAATATCAAGCCAATCTCTGCCGTCCTTGCGCTCGTCAACGTATTTTGTCTGTGGGTTGAAGTGGAATTGCTTTAACTGGCTAGGAGTAAGGCACATTTCCGCTACCTCTCCATCTGTGACGCAAAAACAAGCGCCATGGCTGTAATCAGTCCACGTATCGCATCCGTTTATGGTATGCAGAATGTCTCTAATATCTGTGTCCTCTGCCAAGTCCTTGTGCTCTATTGCTTCTTCTAAATGGTAAATAAGGTGCTCTGCGCACTCCTTTACACCTCTTGCCCATGCCGAGTTTGCCTTGAAATTCTTGAAATTTTCTTTGATTTTTGCTATTGTTGCCATTTTTTTACGTTTTAATGCCCTATGCTGTCACCATAGGGCTGGTTATTCACTTTTTTTTACTTCTACTCTACGGGTACTCTACGGGTTATCACTCTTGCTGGATAGCCATTTTCGCAATATGTTTTAGCTTCATCATAAGCCTCTTTTTTTGCAGAACGATAATCGCATTGCCTTTCGCCGCAGTCATACTCTCCAACGTCTTCCCATCCACAACAAGTGTGTTCCTGTACAATAAATGCTAAATGTGTTTTCTGTGCCATAATTTTACGTGTTTAGGGTTATTACTTAGTTACTTATGTTATTGTGTGCGCCATCTGTCACCTGCCGCACTGGTTATTTACTTTGTTACTTATACAGCCATATGTAATTACGCTGACTGTCGCAGAGCTGACCATCTTTGTGAAGTGAATCTATCCAGTCAATAAAGACACAACGCCTTGTGGTGTTTGACCACGATTTCCACTCCTTTTCGCCATACTCTTCAATTATCATCTCTTTGAAATACTTGCACGCCTGTGCATTATTTCTAAACATTGTTTTCTTTGCCATTTTTTATAATTTTTTTACGTGTTTATATCCTATATTAGAAAGTCGTTTCTTAACTTTCGACATTGCAAAGTTACACATAAATTTTATACATACCAAATAAAATTGAATATTTTTTTAGAATTATTTATTATGTTATTGATTTTCAGTATTTTACATTATCTAATTTATTATTCATTTTTAATATCAATAATAAAAAAAGGCTGACAAACTAAGTTTGCCAGCCTTTAAATAACTGATTTTCAATTCATTAATCCTTATCAAATCGTTTCATCATAGACTTTCGCTGCTCGTCTACTATTGCTATGTAGGGATTGAGTGCGCTAAGGTCTTTGTGTCCTGTCCACTTTATTATCACTAGGGGCGGTATTCCTTTCAGGAGACAATTTACTACAAACGTCCTACGTCCTGCGTGGCTAGTCAGCAACTCATATTTGGGATGGGTCTCGTCATGGCGCTGCTCGCCTATATAGTATGTTATGCTTGTAGGCTGGTTTATACCTGCACGTTTGGCTATCCGCTGGAGCGACAGGTTATAACTCTCCACCACAAGACCAGGGAACAGAAGCAAATCATCGGCGTATTCTACCAGCGCCCTCTGATATATCTCACGGCTTTTCTTGTTAAGCTCTATGGTTATGCGCTTGGCAGTCTTTAATGTCACTGTATGCACGGCATCGTCATACACATCAGACTTACGCAACTTCTTTACATCAGAGAACCGAAGCCCCGTATAGCAGCAGAACAGGAAAACATCACGTATAAAGTATTGACGCTCATAGCTGAGCGAAACCATCTCCATCTTTCTAATCTCGCTGGGCAGCAGGTACACCAACGCTTCGTCCTCCACATTGGGAAGGCTAAGCCCAAGCTCGCTTATGTCGATGTCGGTATAGCCCTGCTTATTAAGCCACCTTGTCACACTCTTGAAAAACTTGATAAAGGTTTTTATTGAGGTGTTCTTGTACTTGGTTGTAAGTGTTTGCAGCATACTCTGTGCCACATCAAATGTAAGTCTATGCACAGGCACGTCACCTATGCGCTCCAGAATTATGTTAATCACCCACTGATAGCCCTCTATCGTATTGGTGCGTATCTTGTTTTTTGCACAATGCTGTCTTAGGAAATCAGCCAACACAGTGCTCAGCATCCCAGCCCGTGCATCGGCGCTCCTGCTGCGTGACACATTGCGTATGCCATCCGCCGTGGGGCACACTCCCTGTATATCGCACTGCACAAAATACTGGTCTATACGCTCTATTATCTTGTTTACAGCCACGGAAACTTCGCTTGCGCTTTGTCGGTTCTGGTTTTTGGTGTTAGCCTTTGGCTTGCCGTCTTTCCATTTGTCGCTATCGTAAGACAAACCAGTGTTTACATCCACACGTCCACCTCCAAATGTAACACGTAGCCTTATCTGGCACAGCAGCGATTTGCTGTTAGGCACAAGGGAGACTTTTATATTGTGTTTCATTCCACATTGTTTTGTTTCTTGATTACCTTTATAGCATCTTGAACGATATTGAGAGAGTTTTGCAGAGCCGCCAACATCTGATTGTTGCTGTCCAGAGCGGCATTGGCAAATCTAAGGAACTCATCGTTTTGTTTCAGAATCTTGTCAACTCCCCTGCTCTCAAAGAATATCACATTGTTATAGTTCTGTATGCGAGACACCACCTCGTAATATCCGTTTATCTCGTTTTGCTCTAGTGTGATTACTGGATATTTCACCGAACGCACAGGCAGTTTCAGTATAAGGCTTCCATCATCCACTTTCTCTATGCGCTTTATCATCTTGCCATACTTATAAGTGTCCACAAGATAAGCCTTGTCGAAACGCACCTCCTCCAGCTCCACCTTGCGCACGCACACCCAGTCGCCCTGCACCATATAGGGCTCTAGCTCCCTGCTCTGCAACTGATACATAAAGGTAAACTCAGGCAATAGGTTGGTGGAGAAATCGTCTAGCTGGTTGCCAAGGCAATATTCCTCCAGCGTTATATTCTTTAGTGTGTCTAGGTCTATCTTGATAATCTTTCCCGAACATCCTATCACATGGTTTTCCTTGTTGCGGTTGTCGTTTACCACAAACTCAACCTCTGGCTCTTTTGCAACAGGCATACAATCAGGCTTTGCAGAACCATCCAAAGCTGCCACAAGCATCTCTCCCTCGCCAAACATCAGCCAGTTTCTGCTCATGTCGGTGTAAGTCCTCAGCACTTTCTCTATGTTCTCCTGACGCATCTCTGATTTTTTCTTGAAACTGCCGTTAGACAATCCGCAATCCTTTTCCATAGTGAAAGTGTTGATGCCTTTACGCTCTAGGTAATAGGACAGGCGCTCCTTGATGGTCATTTTGCCGAAATCCACCTCTTTTTTTTCTACATTATCAAACATTTCGCCCTCGCCCTGCACTATCCATCTAGCGTTTACGTCAGGAAACTTTTTTAGCATAAGATGTATATCAAAAGTATCTCTATTATGCCAATTATTCAAAGTGTATAACTGAATACCTAGGAAATCTGCAAAATCTTGCCTAGTCTTAAATTGATAGTAAGTTATCAACTGCTTAATAATCTGCCTTTTACTTAATGCCATTTTTTTACGTTTTTTTAAAATTTATTATTTGAATATTTTTTTAGAATTTTTTTTGGTTATATATCATTTCTGATATACCTTTGCAACGTCAACATAAGACAAACAATATACCAATTATTAATATTGAATAATCTTTATCGCTATCTGACTTACAAATATAATAAAAAAAATTATTTCTATGATAAAAACAGACACCATAGATATGGTGGAGCAGTATCGTTTTGGTTTGCCCAAACACCTCCACCACCTGCTGTCCAAAGACCCTATTCACTGGACGGCAGAGGAAAAAATAATGTATGACGAGTGGAGATTGTATCAAAGCTCTGTAATCCCCACACATGAGCAAGTCTTAACCAAGCAGCAATGCGCTGACTGGCTCGGTATTTCATACAAGAGTATGGACAGGGTGAATAAGACTGACGCCCTAGCTCACTGTACCCTAAAGATAAATGGCATATACTTGTATAATCAGGCTGCAATGATGAACCCTTGGGTTCTATTGCAGATAAATTCACAATTAAAATAACTCCGTAAACCCATGGCGAAAAATTGGATAAAATGCCCCGAAGAATGGCTTGACACATACTCTGACAGACCAGACTATATAGTCTTTCTGCTCAGATGTGTGCAGAAAGCCAGCTGGACAGACAAAAAGGTCTATGGTATAGACCTGAAACGTGGCGAGTTTATCACCACCAGAGCCAATTTTTCTGCCATCACAGGGCTTACTGAAGATAAGTATAGAACAAGGCTCAAAAATCTAATTGAGGATGGAGTGCTTGAAACTAAAAATATCCCCAAGCAAAAAACCATCATAAGTATCTGTAACTTTGATGATTACTTTGGAGAAAATTTGGAAAATCCCCAAGGAATCCCCGAGGAATCCCCAAGGAATCCCCTATAACATAGATATAGATATAGATATATATAATAAAAAAAAGAAAAAAAACGGAGAGATTTTTCTCAAACGTAAAGCGGAATTAACATCCGCAGGAGTGAGAATGACAGACGATGGTATTGAGGAGTTCATAGAACTCAACGAGCAACATCCTCAGTTTGCACCATTCGGACTAGGGTATAGGAGAGGAGTTGCCAAGAGCGCTATCCTGTTTCTCCAGAGACGGGAGAACGCTCAATACCGAATCAAGGAGGAGAGGAACAACAGCAGCAAGCCCCCGAGTTCCGCCGCCCCCCCACGATGGCAGAGCGAGCCGCATATTGTGTTTGCGGAGAAGATACAGCATATAATCCGCAACCATCCCGAGAATCCCGATTTGGGTATGTGGCTGGCTAAAATCAAATGCCTGAGTGCCGATGCCAACGGCATGAACATTCAGGCAAGCGCAAAGGACATCAAGGATATGACCGAGCGCAAAATCACGAACTTTATCAATCAGGAGTTTCGTGGCATTAAGTTGAATATACAATACACATAATATTAACCCTTTAATTTACAACAAATTATGAACACATTGAAATTTGAGACCTCTTGCGAGGGTCAGGACATCCAGAATGTTTGTGCAACTATCCAGTTCGCTTTCAAAAGCATGGTGGAGATTCAGCGCATGAAAACAATGCAGCACACTCAGAACAATCAGGCAAGTGTAGTAGCTGATTTTATCGGCACATTGGGCGGTATTGCAAAGGATTTGCTGAAAAACGCAAATCCCAAGCCTAATACAATTTTCGCCTTTGTGAAAGATGCGATAGAGCACACACACAACACCGAAGCCGAGGAGCAGCCACAGGAGCAGACCGAGCAGAACAATGCCGAGACTGCCGAGCAGGCTAAGTAAACGGACGTTTTCTTCATATTTTTAATTTTTCTCCCATCGGCAGACTTGCGCTGCCGTGGGAGTTTTATAAAAAATCAATCATTATGAAACATATCTACAAACTTTCTTTCAGCGACAGGCAGAAAACCAAACACACGCTGTTTGTGGCAGAGAACAAAATCGAAGCCTTGGCTCAGGCTAACAACTGCCAAACCGAGCTCAACAAGGCAATACGCAAGGCAGACCAGATAGCGCCCACACCAGTGAGTGTAAAACTGATACTGAACAATATTTCGGTGAAGTTGAGCATTGCGTCTCTCAACGAGAACACGCTGTTCCATCGTGACGTAATGCAGTTGTACAGCAATCTGTATGCAGCGCTGGCTCTGGTGGACAATGCCTTGTTGTCGGAGTTTTTCGACCATAACCCTAACATAGAGGATTTGATATGACAGACCCTAAGATTTGGTACAAGGACTTTCCAATCACCAGCCGCTTGCTGAATGTTGATTGTCCACAGGGTTTTTGGGCTAAGTTTTTCTTTGTCCCCGAGCTCTGCATCGGCTGTATATTCACATTCTGCATTGATATTGTTTTCGGCTGGATTATCCTCAATATCGTAAGGGGTATCAAGTGGATAGCCAAGGAGATTATTAAAGTGATAATAGAATCCTTTTTGGCAAAAGTTTTGGCAATCAGCGCTTTTGCCATATTCGGATTTTTGGTTTTCGTTCTGATTAAATCAGGGACATGGGAAAAATTATACGATTTCTGTACAAATGCGCTGCAATAGCGCTGGCGGTTAAGGGAGCAGTCTCTATTGTGTATCAAGACGTTACGGATTTGTTTCCTGCCATACAGGATAAAGTAGAGACCAAGTACATCACTATCCACCACACAGCCACAATGCAGCACTACACGATAGGGGAGGTGGACAACCACCACCGCAACAATAACGGATGGGGTAGTGGGTTCGCCTATCACGTATACATAAGAGACCACAAAATAAGCCTAGTGCATAAGTTGAGCGATGCAACGGGTCACGCCCTGCACCACAACAGCGATGCCGTGGCTATATGCGTGGCTGGCGATTATGACGTGGAGAATCCCGACTGGCTGACCCTAGCCGAGCTGTGGGTAGTGCAGAAAACCCTGTCGCTGATATATCCAGAAGCACAACTTACCGCCCACTGCGACCTCAACGAGACCAGTTGCTGCGGCAAAAACTTGTTAAAACACGTAGAAAAATGGAAGTAAGAGACAACATATCCCCTACTCCGCTGGATTACGGCACATACGAGTGGGACTTGTCGGGAGAGAAAAACGAACGTTCTCCTGACGTTGAAAAAACGATGGCAACACCATCGCTTAACGATGAAGAATCGGTGGCGAATCGGTCCATGGACATTATCGGAACGACCGCAAAACGTTGGTTAACCAAGCTGGGGAGCACTTTGCAGCGGCTAGCGCAGACTGCAAACGCTACACGGCAGCGGCAGAAACAGTTGCTGGCGGCTAAGGAAATACCGAAATCCAAGGTTTATCCTGACGTTTGCGCATGGCTGCTTGATGACCGCAATATTCAGGAAGCAACCAACTATGTATACAAAAACATAGACGACCTTACCGACAACACGCCCGACCTGATAGTTGACCGTCTCAACGAGCTGGGACTTGTGCCCAAGGACAAGCCGTCCGAGAAATGGTCTCCTCAGACACTCGCCCCCGTGGTTTTCCACCTCAGGCTAAACCGCAGATACAAGCCCGAGACCGTTATCCTGATTCACTGCTGCTGGGCTGTGGCGTTTCTGTTTGCTTGCGGATTCTGGGGAAGCAAGCATTGGCGCAATCCTGAATTGGCAGAAACGCCACAGCCTGTGGGCAATGTTCAGGAATACGTGAACAACTGGGAGGACAAACACCATTACTGGTTTTCGCCATGGAGACGGGAAAACCTGATAGACCCGACAACGATAAGGAGCTCAGACAGCCTTGATGCGTTTCTTACCGAACAGACAAAGGCACAAGGCAAGAGTTTCAACAAACCAAAGGACAGAAAATGAAAAACTTTATGATATGGATTGCCGTGGTTGCGGTTTCTGTAATCGCCACACGCTATTACATAGACCTCGGCACAGTGAGCCGCAAGGAGTTCAACGAGTTCAGGGAGGAGGTGGATAAGCGGTTCAACTCCGTGGATGCCGACCTTGACACCGTGAAATCCAACCAAGATACCCTCAAAATCGGTCAACAGGTGATTTTTGAGGAGGTAAGGAAAAACGAGATGCGATTCTCGGAAAAGTTATGGAATTTGTTCAACTAACAAAAAACACGTAAAGAAATGGACTTAATGACCGACAAGGAAACCCGAAGTTTCGTGAAGCTTGTCTACATTACACGACAGGCACAGAAAAAATACTTTGAGTTCCACAGAGCACATCAGAAAGCCAAAAAGACCTACGAGGATGCCGTAAAGTCAAAGATGGAATCCAACGCACTCCAATATCTCAGCAAGCAGATGCTGGATGCGGCAGATGCGAGAGACAATCAGCTGAAACAATCAACCGCACTGGAAGCAAGGCTTGATGGCGAGTTGAAAAGGCTCTACATAAAGGCAGAGGAGATAAACAAGAACAGCATAAACCGAATAATGGAGGTGACAAACTATGGAAAAAATTAACGTGTATATCCGCAAGGCTGCGGCAATTTCGATGGCGTTCATGATTTACGTTTGCAATATTCACCTATTGCAACGTCTGTTATCGGAAGTATCACCGATAGCGTGCTATGTGATGGCGATTGCTTTTAGTGTGGTAGGCGTAAACTGCCTGCTGTCCAGCAAGGACTATATGCCGATTATAGCGTTCTCGGTGCTGGATTCGGCTAGTATCTTTCTGGAGAGCAATCCTCCAGAGAATTTCAGCCTGATAGTGGGCAGCTATTACGCTATTTACAGCTGCATTTTGTTCTGGATGTTCTGGCTTATCAACCGACAGGGCGAGCCCAAGCAAGATGCAGTTATAGAGAGCCAAGCCACGGCAGAGCCGCCCAAGGCAGCGATAGAGCAGCCCAAGCCCGAGCAAGCGCCAGCCAAGGCGATAGAGCCACAGCAGACGGAGCTTCCGCTGGAGATAGAGCCAAGCATATCGCCACGAACTATCAGCAACACTATAAACGGCATGCTGAAAGGCAACCAGCCGATAGCCTCCAAACTGGAGAACATTAAAACATACATCCTATCGCTCCCAGAGTGCGAGGCTAGGCGAAATGCCGCTCAGCGTATGCTGGTAAACTATGCGCTAAAGATTGAGTTTGACCATAATTAGTTATATTTTTTTGATTGTTTGATTTTTACGGGGACAAGGGCAGGGCTCTCCCCTACCTCCCCGTTTTTTTATCTGACTGAAAAAATGGAAATAAAAGGAAAAGTTCATTGCCTATTTGAGCAAAGCGGCACATTCAAGCAACAGTTTATAAAACTGGGCTATCCTGCCGAGGACTACGACATACAGAATAATTTCCAGCAGACAGACCATGTAATTGACCTGTTTGCCGAAATAGAAAACGCCTATGTAGGGGGGGGGTAGTATATTTGACAAAATGACAAGCGATGATTTATTGCTTGCGTTTTTCCCCTGTATATACTTCTGCGAAAGCAACCAAATGTATTTCAAGGGAGTTTGCAAGCCCTACATCCTGAAAGGATTTACAGAAATACAGATAAACGAAGCAATATTGGAAAGGTCTAGGAAACGGGAGTATTTCTACACCACCTTGATAAAGTTATTCTCAATTTGTACGATGAAACAATTGAGATTGATAGTGGAGAATCCATACTCAACCAACCATTACCTATACAACAACTTTCCATACAAACCCAAGGTTATTGACAAGAACCGAACTCTGAGAGGTGATTATTTCGCAAAACCTACTCAATTTTGGTTTCATAACTGCGAGCCCACAAGGGGAATGACGTATCAGCCACCTAAAGAGGTATTGACAATACGACACCTGACTGGCAATGCAGTAGGAGGTACTTGTAATGAAACAAGGTCAATGATAAGCCCAAACTACGCAAGAAACTTCATCTGCGACCTAGTGATTGGCAAGGTGCAGAAAAACACTCAACTATCAATGTTTTAATATGACAGACGAAAACAAGAAAATACTGGCAGACATTATCGCACAGGAGATTGCTGAGCAATGTAGCGATAAGCAAGTGGTTAATATGGAAATCTCCATAGCCATCAAGCTAAAACGGGAGGGTGAGGCGCCAAGACCTCTATGCCGAAACTGCAAGTATAGCGAGTTCGGGAAGTATCAGCAAAGAGGTACTTGCCGACTTACTAAAAAAACTATATTCAGCAAGGAAAAATGCGAATATTATGAAAGAATATAATCTTATTGGCTTATACGTACACTATCCGATGATAGGCTGGATAAGGGTGATAGACCAGCAGGGGAATTACCTGATAGCCGAAAACGATAAAAACCTGATAGCCGTGCAAAAATCGGCTATCGCAAAACCCAAGCAAAATGACAAACAACGAAATATGGAATTTGCTGATGCCTAATATGCAAAACGCAAGCAATCAGCGGACACTATTTGGCGGCAGGGCGCTTGATGCGATGAATATTATATTCTCGCTAAAGGGCAATATCTACAAGACATTCTCCAAGAGCGACCCATATCGTCAGGATATGCAGCTGAGGGAGTTCAGCGACTGGCTGAAAGACCGATTCCAGAGATACACTGGAATTATCCATGTGAGAGCCGAGGGAAACAGCGGCGTTATCACTTGGCAGTATGGATATAACCAAATCCTCACATTATTTGAGGAAATTGCCGAATATCTGGGAGAAAGTCTGCCCGAAGATTTCTACATTACAGACGAGGACAACGAGGACAACGAGGAGCAAGGCGAACCCGAGACAGCGCCTGCTACTCCACAAAAGGCAAAAAACAAGCAAAAGGAAGAAGAAAAAAAGTTGGTTGTGTTGGAAAGGATAGAGAATCACCTGATGTTGATTTACGAAATCTTACAAAAACAACATAACCATGAAACAATTTAACCCCCAAAAATTTCAGTTTTCAGAGCCTGACGTGGACGGAGCGAGGTATTTACTTCCCCAGATGGTGAAACGTCACGAATTAGCCTTTTTTTACGGCAAGCATCCAAGCAATTTCATCAAGGAACTAGAGCTGTTCCTTAGATTCAAGCCCAAAAAGAAGTATTGGACTAGCGAGGAGGTTGCAAAAATAATCGCTAGGATAGGCAGAATATCCGATTCTGACGTGAAAAACGCCAAGGAGAGGATAGAAGCCTACCTGATACGTGGCGAAAAACGCCGCAAAAGGCGTATTTTCGGCACTGGAAACTAATAAAAAGACCACATTCTACACCGAGAATGTGGTCTTTTTGTTTTAAGACTAGTAATGACTAGTAATGACTAGTGATAACGCATTTTGTGCCAGAGTGTTGCTATATGTTTGCAACGGTTTTTAGCGGAAAACGGGCTTTTTAGGAAGTCTTAATTGGGTTTTAGAGCCCCATTACATCAGTTCTGGGGCTTTTTTTCTTAAACAAACTATGATTGCAAAATGAACACACTGGTAAAAATAGGACTTTTCGCAATAGGTGGATATGCCATCTACAAGATTGCCACACTTGTGGGCAATGTTACTTCGTTTGTAAACAACCTTGGATTCGCCATCAAGGCTGGCGACAAGCCTATACGCATAGGCGGCTCGCTTCTGTCCCCAACCATCAACCTTAATCTGGATTGCGAGTTCACCAATCCTACCAATGTGTCGCTGGAAATCAAGAAACCTGTAATCAAGATTCTATACAAGGGCACTATACTGGCTCAGAGCCCTATCCCCAAAGATACCGACATCATCAAGATAGACCCCAAGAGCGTAAGTCTGGCTAAGGACTTCAAGTTCACCATCAACATAGCAGACCCAAGCGTGATAGGCGCATTGATAGACATGGGCAAAGTGCTGGGCACTGGCATTGCCGTAAACGCTGGCGACAGCCTTATCACCAAGGTATCGTCTGTGGTAAGCGTGCTATCCAGCAACCTAGACAGCCTTTTGCCCCTGTTCGACATCAGCTGCCTTATCTACGTGGGCGACAAGACTTTCACCTATAACACAAAAATCGTATAGACATGGCAAGATTAGGATATACACCTGAATCTGCCGTGGAGCGACAAATAAAGGACGGCAGCAAATACGACAAATACTTTCCCAAGGCTTTGGGCACAAAGGTATTGGCAAAAGCCAACGGCTCTGTTCAGGACACCGTGGATTTGATGAAACAGATGGTTAAGGATTATAGCCATCAGACCGACAAGATAGCCGCACATTTGGCAGTAAAGGAAAACGGCAAACTTAACATCCGAAAGACTGCGCAAGCCGTGTGGCAGTTTGTATTCGATTACATAAAGTATAACTACGAGGTTGGCGAGCAGTTGCAAACTCCAGCACACACTTGGTATCAGGCTCAGGTACTTGCAAGGCAGAATCCCACAAAGGCAAACTCTGCCGACTGCGACTGCATGGCTATTTTCAGCGCTTGCTGTTTCCATAGCCTTGGCATACCATGCAGTTTCAGGATAGCAGGATACCGCAATCCGTTGGGATTCTCCAATGGATACCAGCACGTATATGTGGTGGTACACGACAACGGCAACGATATTCTTGTAGACCCTGTAACCAATAGGTTTGACTACGAGAAAGAGCCAGCCATTCAAACAACATTCCCTATGAGTTTAAACGGAACAGACATTTATATGCTTGCAGGCGATGGCGAGGAAAACTCGGCATACGGTCATGTGTACTCGGTGCAGCCCGATGGCTCGCTTGGAGAGCTGGGCGGCAAGAAAAAGCGAAAAGCAAAACGTGCTGAGCGAAAAGCAAAGCGAAAAGCAAAGAAACAGGCAAAGAAAGACAAGCGTGCAGCCAAGAAAGAAATCAGGAAAGCACGCAAGGAGCTACGCAAGGCAAGGCGAAGCGGCGACAAGGAAGCAATCGCTGCCGCAAAAGCCAAAAAAGAAGCCGCAAAGCAAAAGAAGCAAGAGGCAAAGGAGCGCATTGATGCCAACCGAACTGGCATTTCCAAGTTCGTCAGCAAGGCTGGCAAGTTTATCAAAAAGGGCGCTCTGCTTGTGCCACGCTCCGCTTTCCTTTTGCTTCTCAGGCTCAATTTCCGAGGTATGGCTCGCAAGTTCAGCAACAACCAGAACGCATACAACAAGTTTGCTAGAATCTGGAAAAACCTAGGCGGCAAGCAGAGCAAGTTGCAGAAGGCTATTGACAAGGGCAAGGGGCGCAAGGCGCTGTTTGGCTCTAAGAAAAACGTAGGCAATCTGGAGGGGCAGCTCCGAGAGATTGGCGAGGTGTTCTACGGGCTTGGATGGATTACCGACAGGTACGTCAACGACCTCAACCTTATGGGTACGTTCGGCACTCTTGGCGAGCCTGTTATGGCGGCTGTGGGTACGGCTATCACCACCGCAGTGCCTATCGTGAAAAAGGTGATGGCGGTAATGCAGGAGGTGGGCGAGATGTTGCCTGAAACCCCCGAGGAAGCCGAGCAGCAGGGTATGGAGACCGAGTATGCCGATGAAGAAACTCCTGTATCATACGAGGAATCAGATGTAGACGACACTGGAGGTGGCGACGACTACAATGATATATATAGCAACGAACCCGATACCACAGAGGACGCCTATGCTGAGGTAATTGAGGAGGAGGAAGAAATCCCCGAGATGAGTGGCTATCCTCTCAAGGGTTTTCAGGATGGCGTCTACTTTATTGACGATGCCATCAACACAAAGACAGGCGAGACTTTGGGCAAGGGATTGTTCAAAAAGGTTTTCAGCAAGGCTGGCTCGGTTATCAAGAACATCAAGAGCAAGCGTGCCGACAAGAAAGCCGCAAAGGCTTCGGGCAAAAGCGAGAAGCAAGGCTTGTTTAAGCGACTGAAAGCAAAGCGAGCCACCAAGAAAGCAAGCAAGACTGCCGCCAAGCAGGAGAAAAAGCAATTGAGGGTAACAAGGCGACAGACCAAAAAGGATGCTAGGGCTCAGCGCAAGGCTGAAAAGCAAAGCGTAAGAAACAAGCCTATTGAGCAGACGGAGAATACAAGCGAGAGCAGCGTCTCTCCCACTCCCAAGAGCAAGATTACTACTTTTTTCAAGAATACAAAGCAGAAAATCAAGCAGGTGTCTCAGTCTCCAGCAGCACAGCAGGCGCAGCAGTATATCACGGCAATGATGCCTGCACAACAGAGTAGTCAGCAAATTCAACCACAGATTAAAATGGACAATATAGCAAACAACAATCCCCAGCAGGAATCAGCGCTCAGCAAATACAAAGTGCCAATCATCATAGGCGGTGTATTGCTGCTGGCAGGCGGTGCTTACCTGATGTTTGGCAACAAGGACAACAATTCCACATCAAAGGGTAAGACGCTAAAGTCTATCGAACTTTCATAGGCTAACAATAAAATAGAAATACTAACCAACAAAATCAGAAACAAAATGAGTGACGTATCAGTAGGCGGCGTTTTTGAGGGCATGAAGAACCCTGCCATCGTGGCAGGAGGTGTTCTCTTAGGCGTTGTAATGCAGAAAGGTCTCAACAAGTTTATCCTTGGCAACGAAACCGTGCAGGGATTCCTTGGCTCAGAGACAACAGAGAATTTGAAACAGTATCTTTCGCCAGCTATCACCACAGCCACTGGCGTTATCGTGGGTATGCAGACACAGGATGGTCTGATGCGCAAGATTGCAACAGGTGTGGCTATCTCGGGTGTGGCTACCGTGGGATTCAAGATGCTTTGGAACAAGGATTTGCTCGGCTCGCTTAATGGCGGATTCCTCGGCAATATCTTGGGACTTGCAGAACTGGGAGATGGCGACGACGAGGACTTTGATGGTCTTGGCGATATTGATGACTTTGGCGAGGTAGACGAGGACGTAGAGCCAGTTTCGGGCATTGCTCAGGCTAACATTCCACTTGACCAGCCAGCGCTCCGTGACACCAACTTTGAGAAAGAGACAGTAATGATGGGCGCAATGGGCGACCTCGTTCTCTAATCCAACAATTTTCAACAGAATACTAACCAACAAAAACAGTAAAAATACTATGGCATTTTTAGGTTCATTTGGCACATTCGGTGCCGCAGCAGACGCTCTCATCGCAGGAGAGAGCTTGTCAGACAACTACATATCAGACGAGGTAGGTATGGGTCTTATCGCAGCCATCGCTGGCGGCAGGGGCTCGCAGAAGCAGAAGAGCAGAGCAGCCAAGCAGGTTGCATCAAAGATGAGCGGTGGCAAGGGCGGTGCTAACCGTGAGACATCCATCCTCACCGACAAGTCTCTCTTTGAGAACCGTCTCTCGCTTCTTCCAGCAGACGCTCAGCAGAAGCTCCTCGCTGGCGACTGGCAGATTGTTCCTTGTCACCTCTATGGCGTAAAGTACATCGGTGGTCTCAACCACATTGACGTATTCAAGGCTGGCGACATCACCCAGATTGGTCTTACAAACGTGGTTCAGGGCAAGATGCCTGCCGAGGACTACGCTCTGTTCACAAAGATTCAGGTACGTACAGCAACAGCAAGCTCTGGCACAACAGATGCCGAGGGTATCGCTCTTGACTACAACGAGAAAGACCCAATCACAGCGCTCCTCAATGGTGAGTGGGCATTTGGTCAGCAGTCTACCACATACATTGACAAGTGTTCGGCTTCTATGTTCGGTCACAAGGGCAACAACAATGTAGAGGTGGGTATGTACGAGCTCTCTACTCCAAAGGTATTCTACCCACAGCGAGCCATCAACTGCGCTTTCGACTTCGTGGGCACAGCGCCTGCTAACACTTGGATTCGTGTTGACCTGATGGGTGTTAAGACCACAAAGGCTTAGTACCTTTTGCGGCTATAATCCGAAATCTAATTTCATCATTTTTTGGGGGGCTGGGATTATCCCCAGTTCCCTTTTTTTTTAATCCCTATTTTTATGATTAACGACAAACTTAAAGAGCTGGCTACGGCTTTCAGATTCAAGGATGCGAGCAAGATTCCATATTTCATAGACATCATCGGAGTGCAGAGCGAGGATGATGGCAACGAGATGAACGTGCCGCTTCTCACAGTGTCTCAGGCTAGACGCAAGGCTACTGGCGTGGATTCGTTTACCAAGGTTGTGGATTTTGTGGAGGGCAACAGCAAGTATATTGCCGTGGTAATCAACGAATACGACAGCGTGGACGATGAAGCCACTCCAATAAACTCTCAGCGCATAGAGCTCGAAAGTCGTCAGAAATCGCAACCCAAAAAATCCAACACAATGAAACGAAAGACAAAGGAAGACCTTGAAAAGGAAAATGCCGAGCTCAGGGAGCAGTTGCAGAAATTCTCCCCAAGCATGAGCGGCAACCTTTTGGGTGTTACCAATCAGATAATGGAGATGGTGGGCGTGCAGGGCGGTTTGGGCGCTGTGGCTCAAAATGCGGCTATGCTAATGACTACTCAGGACAAGCTGGAGGATAGCAAACTTACCATTCAGGAACTGAAAGAGGAAATCCGCAACCTCAACAACAAGCTGGAGACCAAGAACAACGAGATAGAGAAGTTCAAGGATGACCTCCGCAAGGTGAAAGAGGACGCACGGGACGAGAAACACAAATACGAGATGCAGGTGGAGAGCTTGCAGAGCAAGCTGGGTATCGGCAGTATGTTTACCACGGGTCTTATGGGCTTTATGGTGAAAAACAGCCCCAAGCTGGCAGGTTTCTTTGGCGAGTGCGAGCAGGAGGCTCAGGCTCAGATGCAGGGCAGCGTGCAGGCTCAGGCAGAAGATTCGCTTCTGGCTAACGTGCCCGAGCAGAACGCAGACCTTATCCGCAGTGTGGTGGAGTACCTGAAATCGCTTGACGAAATCAACTTGCAGCTGGTGGTAAGCTGTATTCAGTATTGCAGCCAGAGCACCGATAATATCAAGATACTGGCTAAGTTTGTACAATCAAAAAATCAGAATTAGGAAAAAATGGAAACACAGATAAAGACTATAACCATAAAGGCACAGAGCGCCGACAATATCAAGAAAAAAATGGATGTAATCCAGAATATCCTTGCCAAGCTAGACGACAAGGTGATTTGCGATGTAATCTATCCAAAGGTAAAAAAAGACCCTGATTTCTTCAAGAAACTGGGAAATTCGCCAATTCTTAAAATGCTGTAAAAATGGCAGACTTCAACAATTCTCCCATCAATGCTGATGGCACTATCATAATGGGAGACCCCAAATACCTGCCCCTTCAGGGACAGAAGATGCGCCATCAGATTGTAACAATCCACGTAGACCAGAAGAACAAGCGCTACCAGTTCGACACCATAGCGCACACCACCAACAAGCGTATTGTGGGTGTATTTGTAACTTCTACCGAGCGTGGCGACGACAACTCAAAGTCCATTATGGACAGCACGATGAGCCTTACAATTGACAACGAGGAGATTCTTCCCGATGGTTTCGATTGTTCGCTTATCTGCGAGAAAACAGTAAACTCATTCTACGACCACCCATACATCATGAACGAGAGGGCTGACGGCTCTACTATCAAGGGTACTTACGTATCTAGCGCCAATGTGGATATTCCCGCTGGTGGCTACGATGTAAAGATTTACCTATGGTGTGTGGTAAAAAAGTAACACAAAATGGCACAAAATCAGATACCACGCACTAGGCTGCACCTATGCAACGTACAGATAGACAACAATTACAGCAATCATTCAGGCTCTATTGTATTGCCTTATCGTGTAAGGCGTATTGTTGGTATCTGTCCCAATATGGTAAATGGAGCTGGTCTTGTATCTATCTACAACGAGAAAAACAACGAGCAGCTTCTTAATCAGCAGCTGGCGGCTGATGACAACCAGCTGTTCAACAAGAAAGTAATTCCGCTAGTCTCTTACCCAGAGGGCGGCAATCTTAGGTACAACTTCAATCTATTGTCCAACACGTCAGTTACCAGCCGTGTGTGCAGATTGAAGATTTACATTAAATACGAGGAGTAGCGATATGGATTTGATGAGACTTATAGACCTTGAAATGCAAAGTAGAGGTATCAGGAAATACCGTGTTGAGCCTATTTTCATAGACATCAACAAGGCGCTTACTATCATAGACCTCAACAAGTACATATACCTGTTTTGCTCCGAGGTTATTGACACAAAGATACACACCGTGGTAAATCTTACCGCACCCGACAATTCTCTGCGTTTCAATAAGATTCTGCTGGAACAGATGCGCACCCAGTACAAGTTTTTCAGCGAGGAGCTTACCATTGCGATAGAGCATTACGGACGCACTCTCACGCCTTTCAGGCTGGAGTTTTTCAAGATTATACCCGAAAGAGAGGAGGACGAGAAACTATGAATCCAGCAGCAATTGCGGTTATCACCGACAAGGAGAATATGAAGTTTCTCCGTGACAAGGCAGACCAAGGCATATCCACAGGCGGCAAAATCCTGAAATGGACGGGCATAACTATTGGAGTGGCTCTAGGTGGATGGTTGTTATACAAGGCTGGCTCTTGGGTTGCTATGAAAATCAGCAATGCCAACGAGCTGCGCAAGGACACCAAGAACCTAGACCCCAACAAGGCTACAATATCCGAGACCGAAGCCAAATCGCTTGCCGAAAGGCTATACCAAACTGGTTTCAATCAGGATTCTATGTGGACTTCGTGGGCGGATTATAGCGAGAGCACTATCAAGGATGTGCTAAACCAGTTAGCCAACGAGCACGACTGGCTGCTGCTCTTTAAGAAATTTGGCAACCGCAAAGTGCGTGTAACCAAATCAGAGGAAGCTAGGGGCAAGGAGAAAGACATTATCTGGTTCTTGGCTCAGGACGACACAGGCGATGTGGCTGAGTATCAGAAAATACTCAACAACAAGGGTATTAACGTAAAACTATAAAAAAAATGAACAAGGCATTGAAAATATCTCTGATAGTCTTAGGCGTGGGTACGGCAGGACTAATCACCTATCGGATTATCAAGAAACACAAGGAGAAAAAAGCTCTGGAGGAATCAGAATCCAGCGATGGCGGTGGCTCTACCACTATATCCGACCCTAGGGTATACAAGGGAATCACCGATGCGCAAACCAAGGTTTTGCAGCAGCTTTTGAACAAGTTCTACACATCAGGCTCGCTTAGCGGACTGGGCAACTCCATCACCGACTGGATTAGCAACCAGTGGAGCAACACCAAGAACTTTGTGAAATCCACCGTAAAGAACACCAGCAGCCTTATCACAGGCAAGGTGGGTGTAGACGAGTTTAAGGCTAAGGTTTCAAGCATTATGCCACTGAAAGAGGATGGTATCTATGGCAAGAACACTATGGCGGCTGTAAAGGCGTTGCAGGAGTTCCTTAACAAGAACGGAGCATCGCTGGTGGTGGATGGCAAATACGGCAAGAACACCGAGAAATCGGCTGGATGGTCGGCTCTTGCTGGTCTTGGCAGTATTGCAAGCAATTCTATTATGTACTCAGAAAATGCTCTGCCTGTTTGCGGACTTATCTAAAACAAATGGACAACAAGGTAAAAATAGGGTTAATGATAGGCGGCGGCGTTGTGTTAGCCACAATTGCCGCTGTTTTATTATTCGCCAAGAAATCGGCTGGCAAGCTGATTGAGGAAGCCAAAAAATACGTAGGTCAGCAGGAGATTTACAACGACCAAGGATTCTACGACAAGGCTTTTGAGAAGAAAATGGCTGCCGCTGGATGGGCTAAGGGATTGCAGTGGTGCGCCTTGTTTGTAAGGATGGTGTTTCTGCAATGCGCCAAGGGCAAGGCTCTGGAGTTTTTCCGAAGCAAGCTAAACGCAAGCGCCAATGGCTCGTTTCAGAACATAAAGGCGGCTGGCAAAAACGACTATGCCGAGGTTATCCCAAAGCCCGAAGCAGGATGTCTGGTATGCTACGTGCACCACATAGAGTTTTGCGAATCCGTAAATGGCGACAAAATGACTGTAATATCAGGCAACAGCTCGCTGGGCAGTGGCAAGCAAGGTGTATCACGCACCCAGCGCACCATATCCAAGCCTTTTGAGGAGCTTAACGGCTATATACGAATAAAAAAAATTGACTAACAATGCGTACACTATATCAGCAAGGAGACCCAATATACAATATATCAGGCGAGATTGTGGGTTATCAGACTATCCCCGTTGTAGTGCCCGACACTTTCTGGATTCAGAGCGGTCTGGTATACAGCGAGGATATGAGCATGGTTTCCAAGGACGGCAAGAATTACTATCTTGACAATATCACCGTGGTTACCGAGACCGAGAAGATGCCATCCACCGATGAGTGGGAGAGCACCTACGGCAACTGGATTGCCACCGAGTATTTCAATGGCGTATGCCCCGAGAATCCATCGGGCAACAGGGAAAACATCAGCCGCAGGACTTTCTACAACTCAAACGACATCCCCAAGTATGTTATCGAATACGAGTGGGACGAGCAGGATAGGATTATCAAGCAGAAATCCATTGCGCCTAATGGCGAGGACAAGGCAGATACCGAGGAGGACAGCAAGGACGATGCCGATACTCCCGATGATTACCACAAGCCACGATATGTGCTCAACATATCCAGTCCCGAGCCCGAGCCTGTATTTGATGGTTACTACGAATCCTACGAGGAGGGTGATATAGTGTATATCCTCAATATCATTCAGAATCTGGAATCATCTGTTTCAGGCTATCTGGTAGACTATCTGGAGGATGCCGAGGGCAACCATATCACCGATAATTTTGCCATTACCCAAAACACCGATTTGCAGGTGCACTGGGTGGCAGACGATACCAACAACCCTGAACAAGGAGGTGAATAATGGCATACGAGTTTAATCCCCTACTCCGCAGCGGATTGCAGAAGCTGCAAGACGTTTTCAAGGGTCAGTTTATCCTGAAACTGGAGGACGGCACAGAGGTAAACCTCACCGATGTGCTGGACAACATAAATACCGAGATAGCCAACAACAAAACCACCCTCACCACCAAGCTGGACAAGCAGCAAGGCGCTGACAACTTCGGCAAGGTGCTGGCGGTGGGGCGTGTCGGTATCGCCATTCCCCAGAACCT
>JAZLIE010000002.1:0-9678 GCA_045617165.1 Candidatus Enterocola sp.
TCATTCGCTTACAAGTGCAAGCACTTGACGCTTCTGTATTGGCAAAAAAAGAGTCCGAAATTTCGGACTCTTTTTTTGCCAATACAGAAGCGTCAAGTGCTTGCACTTGTAAGCGAATGACATTGGCATAAAAAAGAATACGCCAGTTGGCGTATTCTTTTTGCTTTTACTCTTTAGCCAGCCCACTGCAAGTGGCTCAGGATCACCGAGCGAATGCGAGGTAATTCTGGTATCCTGGTGCTTCTAATTAATTCTTCACGCACCGCACACTGCGGGCGTTTTTCTTAAAGCTGTCAAACGCCACAACATCATCACTGTTATATGAGAACCACTCATCAAACGCCTCGTCCTGGTATTTACTTGTAAGTGCCGTTGAAGTCCAAATCTGCAAATACGCACCCACACATATTATTTGACTGCCGTTTGATTCTCCTGCCGGCAACGCACAGAAATTAACAGCGTCATCACTTGTTATACCCTCTTTAGACGCCCATCCCGTTTTAGATTTAAGGTGTCTGGCTTCAAATCCTGTCTTCTCATCTCCGCAAATATCCCTCACTGTTGTCTCCAGCAAATCCCACTCATCCTGACTTGGCAAGTGCCAGCCATTAGGGCATATGCCCTGACGGTTGCCATCATAAGCACCAGTCTTATTCCAAGCCTCCTCTGCAGTAGCATATCCCATTGCCGCCGCCCAATTGTAGAGCAAACCTAATCTCTTTAACTGCTCATCAGTAATATTTCCGGCAAACCTACCGCCGTCCGTCCACTTCTCTTTGATTCTACTATCCATATAGTACGGCTGATAGCCACTACCCTTGCCGTCCCCCATCGCTATTTCACCACCTTTAAGCTCACTCTCAGTATCATACTTAGTACAGGCAAGATTCTCCGCCATCCAAATCTGGTTGCCTATCTTAACCGTTTTGTAAGTGTTACCACAGATATCTGTTACAGAATCATTCTGTGGTTCAGATTTCTTACAAGCACTTAAAGCCATCACTACTCCGGCAAGTGCCACGATAAACAAATTTAAATTTTTCATATAAATTCAGTCTCTTCTACCAAACAACCTCAGAATATAGAGGAAGAGGTTAATGAAATCAAGATAGAGTGACAGAGCACCCATCAGGGCAATCTTCTGAGTGGTTTCATTCACCTCTGTGCCGTAGGTTTGCAGCATCTGCTTTATTTTCTGAGAGTCATACGCTGTAAGACCCGCAAACAAAAGCACGCCCACAATTGATATAATGAAATCCATCGTTGAATTCATTATAAAAATATTAACAATAGAGGCTATGATAAGACCAATGAGCGCAAAGAGGAAAAATTTACCCAAACCGCTCAGGTCCTTCTTAATAAATGAGCCCACAAGCGCCATTCCGCCAAAAGTACCAGCCGTAACAAAGAAAGCGGAGGCTATGGTGCTTATTGAATACGCTAAGAATATGACACTGAGCGTCATTCCGTTAAGAAGCGAATATATTGCAAACATTATTGCGGCACTCTTAAATGACATTTTGTCAATTCTTGCCGACAACACAAACACAAGCACAATCTCCGCTATAAGCAGAACCCATATTGCAGGTGACGCTATAATACTCAGAGCCCACGCGGCATTTGCCGTGTAGTATGCCATAAGCCCGGTTACGGCAAGAGCAAGCGTCATCCACCCATATACACTACGCATAAGTTTGCGTTCAGCCACTACAGACTCCTCATCAAAAGAGAATGTGTAATTTCCGTTGTTTTTAAAAATTTCTTCACTCATAATAAAAATGTTTTTACGGCTATATGCCTATTATGTTTACGCAAATATAGTGCCATTTTTTGATAATCAGTTCAAAAAGAGTACTTTTGTGCAAAATTTCTACCACCGATGGAGCAAATTGTTACAACTGAAAGACAAAACATAGGTGCGCTGTTTGACCGCATAGCCTCAAGTTATGACAGTTTGAACCATATTCTCTCACTAAACATTGACAAACGCTGGAGACGTCGGGCAATAAAAGAGTTAAAGCCCGCCGCCAGACTGCTTGATGTGGCTATAGGCACAGCAGACCTGACCCTTGAGGCACTACAACAAAAAAAAGCGGAGCAAGTTACAGGCATTGACCTCTCTGAGGAGATGATGAAGATTGGAGAGAAGAAAGTGGCGGAGAATGGGTTTGCCGGCAAGGTGACATTTGATATAGGCTCCGCCCTTGAAATGCCCTACCCTTCGGGCTCATTTGACTCTCTCACCTGTGCTTTCGGGGTACGTAACTTCTCTAATTTGGAGAAAGGTCTAAGTGAGTTCCATCGGGTCTTAAAAAAAGGCGGAGAACTATGCATACTTGAATTCTCATACCCTGATAACAGGCTTATTGCTTGGGGTTATGACATATATTTCTCTCACATATTGCCACTTATTGGCAGAGTATTCTCAAAAGACAAAACCGCCTACACATACCTTAACAAATCTGTCAAGAGTTTCATCTGGGGGAAGGATATGGTGAAAAAGATAAATGACGCAGGGTTCACTCACGCCACATTCACCCCACTGACATTAGGTATCGCCACCATTTACAGAGCGGTAAACGGTTAGCACTCCATATCGTGGTCAACGGCGTCAAGATTGTTATTCCATAAATATTTACGGGTCTCATTTGCAACAACTCCGCTGAGAGTAAGAACCATAATAACGTTAGGAATAGCCATAAGAGCGTTTGCAATGTCAGAGAATGTCCACACAAAACTAATCTTGACCACTGAACCTATGAAGACAAACAAAGTCCAGACAACCCTGTAATAGACAATAGACTTGACACCCAGCCAATACTCCAAAACACGCTCTCCGTAGCAAGACCAGCCAAGAAGTGTTGAGAAGACAAAGGTGAAGAGAGCCACAGTAAGAATCACCGCCCCGGACTGGTGTATCTTTCCAAAGGCAAGACTTGATATGGCGGCTCCGCTTGTATAATCTATATCAGGATAGGCAAGAATGCTTGAGACCATAACAACACCTGTTATGCCACAAAGTACAACAGTATCCCAAAATGTTCCTGTAGATGAGACAAGAGCCTGACGCACAGCGTTTTTAGTTTTGGCTTGAGCCGCAACAAGAGGGGCGGAGCCAAGACCTGACTCATTTGAGAACAAACCACGTGCTATGCCGTAACGCATTGCAACCATAATACCACCACCCATAAGCCCTCCTGAAACTGACTTTACAGAGAACGCCTCACGTAGTATGGTTTTAACTGCGGGGATAATAAACTCACTGTTCAGGCAAAGCAGCCAAATGCAACCCACAAGAAAAAAGAGCGCCATAAGAGGCACCAGCACCTGGCAAACCTTACTAATCCACTTTACTCCGCCAAGAATTACAAATCCTACTACAATGGAGAGGAAAACACCCGTCACATAAGTGGGGATACCCAAATTATTAGCGGCAAGAGTGGATATTGAGTTAGCCTGATTCATATTACCTATTCCAAAAGAGGCGAAAAGGGTGAATATACAGAACGCTATGGCAAGCCAACGCTTGTGCATAACCTTATCAATTACAACCATAGCACCGCCTATAACCCTGCCATCTTCAGTTTTTGTGCGGTATTTAACAGCAAGAAGTGTCTCAGAGTATTTTGTAGCAATACCAAACACACCAACAATCCAGCACCAGAATACAGCACCAGGTCCACCAGCGGCTATAGCGGTACCAACACCCACAATATTTCCGGTTCCGATAGTTGCGGCAAGAGAGACTGCAAGTGCCCCGAACTGAGAGACCTCACCTTTTGAGCCATCATCATTAGTGACAGATAGTTTTATAGCCGTACCTAAACGCCTCTGCACAAAACCAGTACGCACCGTCATAAAGATATGAGTGCCAACAAGCAGAACAATCATTGGCACACCCCATAATAAAGCACTGGTATCAACCGCAAGAGTTAGAATAAAATCCTTTATTGAATACCACCACTCCATCAAATTTCAGCATTTATAGCCTCCCAGAGCAAATCTTTGAGGGTCTCAATACCCTTGCCAGCCACTGAAGAGATGAATACACAAGGTATGTCTGGCAGAGTTTTTGCAAGTTTGGTCTCCTCTTTTGAAGTAATCAAATCACACTTTGTTACAGCAAGAACACGCTGTTTGTCAAGCAATTCAGGATTATACTGGACAAGTTCATCAAGCAATATCTCATAATCTTTCCTGATATTCTCTGATGTGGCTGGAACCATAAACAGCAACGCCGAATTACGTTCTATATGACGCAGGAACCTGAGTCCCAGCCCCTTGCCCTCGTGAGCTCCTTCAATAATACCTGGTATGTCAGCCATAACAAAAGAGCGGTTATCTCTGTATGACACAATGCCCAAATTAGGCTCCATAGTAGTGAACGGATAATCTGCAATTTTAGGTTTAGCCGCAGAGACCACAGATAGTAACGTTGATTTTCCGGCATTAGGGAAGCCAACAAGCCCCACATCAGCAAGAACTTTCAATTCCAAAACAACAGAACGCTCCTCGCCAGGCTCTCCGGGCTGTGCAAAACGCGGTGTTTGAAGTGTGGAAGTACGGAAATGCCAGTTACCCTGACCACCACGACCTCCTTTAAGCAATATCTTAGTCTCACCGTCCTCTGTTATCTCACACAAAGGTTCGTGAGTGTCAGCGTCATACGCAACAGTGCCAAGTGGCACCTCAATTGTCTTGTCATCACCGTCAGAGCCAAAACTACGGTTCTTGCCACC
The DNA here is from genome assembly GCA_045617165.1 of Candidatus Enterocola sp. Taxonomy (GTDB): domain Bacteria; phylum Bacteroidota; class Bacteroidia; order Bacteroidales; family Paludibacteraceae; genus Enterocola. The sequence goes on from JAZLIE010000002.1 coordinate 4,740, forward strand.
AGCCTCACCGTGCCCGGCAAAAACGTGACGCTCATATTTGAGGTGAATAAGTGTCCAATAGTTACGGTTACCCTTTATATATACGTGACCGCCCCTGCCACCATCGCCGCCATCGGGGCCACCTTTAGGAACAAACTTCTCTCTGTGCAGATGCGTTGAACCCGCCCCTCCGTTACCGGAACGACAGAAAATCTTTACGTAATCTACAAAATTGCTCTCCACAATTAAAATAAAAAACAAAGAAAAAAGAAAAAAGAAAAGTTCCCTCCTAACCTCCCTAAAGGGAGGAATAGATTGTATTAATTATTAATTGTTAACTGAATCAATCTCCTTACAGATGCGTTCAAAAACCTCTTCCATTGTACCAGTGCCCTTTATTCTGTGATGTTTGTGCTGACGGTCATAGAATTGGATTACAGGCAGAGTTTTAGTCTCATAAACCTGAATACGCTGCTGAATAGTCTGCAAATTATCATCGCTGCGCCCCGATGTCTTGCCTCTGTTTATCAGACGCTTAACCAATTCATTTGTGTCAACATCTATGTTTATCATTATGCTTACGCGTATGTTACGACGTTTAAGCATAGAATCAAGTGCGTCAGCCTGCAGTACCGTACGTGGGAAACCATCAAATATAAAACCCTTAGCGGTAGGATACAGGTCAATCTGCCCGTTAAGTATATCAATCATAAGGTCATCGGGGATAAACTGACCCTTGCTGATAAGTCCGTCAGCAAGCTTGCCAATATCAGAACCTCTTGAGATCTCTGCCCTTAGAATATCACCTGTAGAAAGGTGAACCAGACCATACTTCTTTTCAATTAACTCACTCTGAGTTCCTTTTCCTGAGCCCGGAGCACCAAAAATGACAACGTTCAACATAGTACTTGACTAAAAAAAAATTTCGCGCAAAGGTACGAAAAAAAATTTAATTAGTCACACGAAAAATGTCCGCTCCGTTCCTATAAACATTATAAGTTTTCAACGGTTCAGTAGAAGGACCTTTATTTACATATCCGCTGCCATTTCCCACTGAAAATTGAGAGCCACAAACGGGACATTCCATAAAAAATCCGTCAGATTTAAGGGCAATCTCTCTCTTTACTTCATACGGGCAACAAATGTCAAAAGCATAGAGTCTGTTATCTAACGCACGCACCACAACCACCCCACTGTAACCATACGCACCCCAACCAGCCGAAGCCTTTGCCGGCTGCTCCTTTGTAAAGACTTTGGCATTTCCCATCATATCCTCCCTCAGTTCATAGTCACACCCCGATGTACTTACATCAATATCAAAACTGACAGAGGCGTATGGAATATTCCTATTCTCAACTACGTTATTACACGCAGTCAGCATCACCGTCAATAGCAGCAATATGTATTTAAGTTTATTCATAGACGATAGAAAAAATAAGAAATAAGAAATAAGAAATAAGAAAGGTCCCCTCCTAACCTCCCCTCCAGGGGAGGAACACTCTTCTTTCTTCTTTCTCATTTCTTATTTATTTATGATATCATAAAGTTTTCCAGTGGTATCAGCAATAACACGTGCGCAGATGTCCTTATGGTGAGAGCGTTCTTGAACGTGCTCCTGAGTGGAATATTTTATGAGAAGTTCATTACATTGGGTTGTACCAAACTCATCTTCAACACGTTTGTTTAACTCCCTTACAAGTTTGTATGATGCCATCTTACCATCCATATCATCTGGTCTTTCATAACCTTTCAACAGACCAAGTACCATGAAACCACCCGTTAGCGCACCACACTTCTGACGCAAGCGTCCCATTCCACCACCAAATGTGCCTGAAATTCTTTTTGCAAGCGTAGGGTCAATTTTACACTGGTCAGCAAAAGCCAACAATACAGACTGTGAGCAAGCGTATCCTTGCTTGAAATAGTCTAACGCTAAATTTATAGTCTCTTCTCTTGTCATAACTCAATTTTTTTGCAAAGATAAGATTTAAAAGTTAAAAGTTGAAAGTTAAAAGTTGAAAGTTATCGCCGTCATCTCGAGCGTTAGCGAGAGATCTTGATAAAGATATCTCACTTCGTTCGATATGACGAGCAATACGATATGACGAGCAAGACGGACAAAACAAGAAAGGCGAAAACAAAAAAAAGGAAGCAGATAACTACTTCCTTTTTTGTGATCCCGCAGGGATTCAAACCCTGAACCTTCACATCCGTAGTGTGACGCTCTATTCAGTTGAGCTACGGAACCTCCTTGTTTTGGGACTGCAAAAATAGCACTTTATTTCCTTACTGCAAAATGTTTATTAAAAATTTTCAAAAAATTATTTTAAGATCCTTCGCTAACGCTCAGGATGACGAGGCTACAAGAGCGATGTACTTCTTTTCACAAATTCACTAAGTGCCTCACCCTTTAGCATTCCGTTTGCAAGCAACGCAAGGTCAATAAGTTGACGAACCTTTGGCTCAGAAGCGGCAAACTGAGAGTAAATCTCTGTCTTCTGCTTCTCCAAATCACTCTCCTTAGCCTCTTGAGTGCGTATAATATCTTTCTCAACCTCAGGTTTCTCATCTTCTTTGAGGTCTTTATGCTTAGCCTTCAACTCATCTACCTGCTTTTTACAAGCGGCTATCTCATCATTCAGTGGAGCTACCTTTGCGTCAAGTTCAGCAGCCTGTTTCTCAACTATACCCTTTATAAGAGGGTGGTCTGTGTTAAGAACAAGGTTGAAAGAGTCTGGCATACTGCCATAGAATCCCATCATACCACCTTGCAGAGCCGACATCTCCTTCATACGGCGCATCCACTCATTTTGTGTAATCATAACAGGCTGAGCGTCAGCACCCATAGCATTAAGTGAAACTATGAAGTCCATTTTATCTGTCTTAGGAGCCTGTGCTGAGAACATCTTGGTCATTGCCGCTTGCTGCGCCTCTGTAAGTTCCACCTTTGCGGCATCTTCTTTTACAATCAGACGGTCAATTGTGTCGGCATCAACACGCACATAGCGTGTCTTCTCATTCTTCTGCTCAAGTTTTGAGGCAAGATGCACATCAAGTTGGTCATTGAACAGAAGTACGCTGTAACCCTTTGCCTTTGCAGCCTCAATATAACTGTATTGGGCATCTACGTCAGCGGCATAGAGATATACTACATTGCCATCTTTGTCTGTTTGGTTAGCCTCCACAAGTTTCTTATACTCATCGTATGTGTAGTATGAGCCATCGGTGGTCTTGAATAGATTGAACGCACCAGCACGGTCATAGAACTTATCCTCTGTCAACATACCGTATGTTATGAATATCTTTAGGCTGTCCCACTTCTCTTCAAACTGCTTACGGTCATTTTTGAATATATCTTGCAGACTGTCAGCCACCTTTTTTGTAATATGAGCGGAAATCTTTTTAACATTACCATCGCTCTGCAAATAAGAACGGCTTACGTTCAGCGGAATATCAGGCGAGTCAATTACACCGTGAAGCAATGTCAAAAAGTCAGGCACTATACCCTCTACGCTGTCCGTAACAAACACTTGATTGCAGTAGAGTTGAATCTTGTTCTTCTGTAACTCAATGGTATTCTTAACTTTAGGGAAGTAGAGAATACCTGTAAGATTGAACGGATAATCCACATTCAAATGTATGTGGAAGAGAGGCTCCTCTGCGTATGGGTAAAGTTCACGATAAAATGCGGTGTAGTCCTCCTCTTTAAGGTCTGCCGGTTTCTTAATCCACGCAGGTGCCACATTATTAATAATATTATCCTTGTCAGTATCCTGCTCCTTGCCGTCCTTCCACTCAGTCTGTTTGCCAAAGACAACAGGCACAGGCAGGAACTTGCAGTATTTATTAAGCAACTCCTGTATGCGGCTCTTCTCAAGGAACTCCTTGTTGTCATCATCAATGTGAAGTACAATATCTGTACCTATCTCAGACTTTTCACACTCTTCAAGTTCAAAACTTGGATTTCCCTCACAACTCCAATGAACCGCTTTGGCTTCATCTTTGTATGATTTTGTGAATATCTCCACCTTCTTACTAACCATAAAGGCAGAGTAGAATCCCAAACCAAAGTGTCCGATGATGGCGTTTGCGTTATCCCTGTATTTATCAAGGAACTCACCCGCACCTGAAAAGGCAATCTGGTTTATATATTTATCTATCTCATCGGCAGTCATACCAATACCACTGTCAGAAATTGTCAGCGTACCGGCATTCTTGTCAATCTTCACACTTACCTTGGGCTCTTTGAGTTCACCCTTAAACTCACCTACACTGCTTAAAGTTTTAAGTTTTTGAGTTGCGTCAACAGCATTTGAGACCAACTCACGTAAGAAAATCTCGTGGTCTGAATACAAAAACTTCTTGATAACAGGAAAAATGTTCTCCGATGTTACACCAATATTACCTTGTTGCATATCTATATTAGTTTTAAAATTATTCCGTCACTATATATGGCAAAATATATGCCAAACCACAGAATATGACATCTTGTCACTCAATAAAAAAATTACCCCGATGTTTTTGGCATCGGGGTAAAATTCAGCGAAAAAGAGTGATTATCTCTTGACTCCGAGCAAATTAAATTTGCCCTCTTGTCTTACAATAATAATCTCACCATTCTCATAGGTCTTGTAATATGGGAGCGCCTCATCTTCATCAGGCTCATCGCCTTCAGTAGGATCACATTGACCCTCACCTACATACAGTTGGTCTCCTCCAAAGATTAGTTTCAGATAGAAGCTGTAGCATCCGTCAGATGTAACATTGTATATGTTATCACCCTTCTCTATGCCACTGACGCTGGCAGGGTCAATGTCCACTGCCCAGGTTGCACCTGTTGATGCGTCATACAATGCATACGTCTGTCCCTGTGAAAGGGCTTGGTTCAGAATCATCCACTCGTTCTCGGCGGCTGGATTCTTCTCACCCATTACAACAGTTGTGCCGTCTATCTTTATGC
>JAZLIE010000003.1:0-30496 GCA_045617165.1 Candidatus Enterocola sp.
GACTCACCGGAATTCATCCATTCCGTCAAAATCTGATACTTCTCGGCATCACTATAATGCCTCACTTTTTCTTCCATTTTGTCCTAATTTAAGTTTACATTGAGTTCTAATTTCTGTAAACCTATTTCAGGACAAGTCATAGTTTTACAATCTGTTCCCCCTTTAGGGGGTTAGGGGGCACTCTTCTTTCTTCTTTCTTCTTTATTCTTTATTCTTTATTTAGTATTGTTACAATATCATCTGTAATGTCATACCCCGGATTTCCGTAAAGAATCACAGCGTTGCCTGTGTTACCGAAGATAAAGTGGTAACCCTTCTCAGCATTGTACTCCTTAATTGTACCTTGTATGATTGTGAACAGTGAGTCAGTGAGTCTTGCCTGTTTCGCCATCAAATCCTGTGTGAGTTTGGCGTCAAGTTGCTCAAGTTCCTGTTGCTGACGTAGTATGCGCTCTTGCTCAGAACGGGCACGTTCCTCAGAAAGGAATGCTCGGTTCTCCAGTTTTGTCTGGAAATCACGAGCGTCGGCCTGTAGTTTGTTAGCCTTTTGGTTTATAGTGGCACGCGCACGCTCCTGCTCACTGATAAGTTGGTCTTGAATCTCATTAGAGAGGTTGTACTTTGCAAGCAAAGAGTCCATATTTACGTATGCTATAGGTAGTTGCTCCTCAGTGGCTACCGCAACCTCATCCTTGCCGCTTGAACAGCATTTTGGTGACAACACAATAATGTAAAGCGCTATGACAGCAAGTGCTATGACGCCCATAATTGTATATGGCAGACACTTGCAACTGCATTTACACTTACAACCACATTTGTTCTCACTCTCTTCAACCTGTACTTCAGGTCTCTCTTTAATTTCTTCCATTTTATTTTAAATTTTTGCGTGCCGCACGGTCTTGTGAGCGGGCACAGGTTATTCCTCTATCTCTTAATGCCTTGTTTCCCTCAACGTGTGTGTTGGGAAACTTGCCCTTTTTTGTGAAGAATACTTTGAATCCCATAAGCAGCACTGCAGGTAACAGCAATCCTAAACAAACGAAAAACAGTTTAAGCATATCTTCTTCACAGATTTGCACAAAAGTACAAAAAATTTGCTAAATTTGCACACTAATGTTGAAATCTTAATTGCTAATTGAAAAATGAATTTGTTTGAACACGTAGGTCGTTACTCCCGTCTTATGGCAGGTGTATTCACCAAACCGCAACGATGGGGCATTCTATGGAAACAGTATAAGGCTGAGATTGAGAAACAGGGTTTGCAGTCAATTCTCATAACTGTAATCATATCAATTTTCATAGGTTCCGCCATAACAATGCAGATGGTTCTGAATACAGAGAACCCTATGCTGCCTAAATATGTTACAGGTCTTACAACTCGTGAGACTCTGTTGCTTGAGTTCTCATCAACCATTCTCTGTCTTATACTTGCAGGTAAGGTTGGCTCAAACATTGCGTCAGAGATAGGAACAATGCGTATTACAGAACAGATTGACGCACTCAAGATTATGGGCGTTAATGCAGAGAATTATCTGATTCTTCCTAAAATATTAGGTTTTGTCTCAATAGTTCCTGTCCTGGTTATTTTCAGTATGTTCTTCGGACTGCTTGGCGGTTACATAATAGCCACCACGGGTGTAATATCCCCCTCTCAGTATGTAATGGGTATTCAGTATGCGTTTAATCCCTACTATGTCACCTATTCAATTATCAAATCACTCTTCTTTGCTTTTATAATAGCCTCAATATCATCATATTATGGCTATTATGCCTACGGTGGGGCGCTTGAGGTAGGTAAGGCAAGTACAAACGCTGTTGTAAAAAGCAGCATCTTCATTCTTTTGTTTAACGTTATTCTAACAGATCTTTTGCTGGTATGATAGAGGTAAGGAATGTAACAAAATCCTTCGGGGATTTGACAGTGCTGCATAATATATCAGCACTTTTTGAGGCTGGAAAGACAAACCTCATAATAGGTCAGAGTGGCTCTGGTAAGACTGTTCTTATGAAGAGTGTCATAGGTATCCATCAGGTTGATGAGGGTCAGATTCTCTATGATGGCAGAGATATTGCCAAGATGACAAAGAAAGAGATATTCATCCTACGTCGTGAGGTAGGAATGCTTTTTCAAGGCTCAGCCCTTTTTGACTCAATGACAGTTGAGGAGAATGTACGTTTCCCACTTGAGATGTTCTCTGACAAGAGCAAGGAGGAGTGGGAGGAACGTGTCAACTTCTGTCTTAACCGTGTGGGACTCAGTCACGCCGCAAAACTTTTCCCATCAGAGATAAGCGGAGGTATGCAGAAGCGTGCCGCCATAGCCCGTGCCATAGTTCTTGAACCCACATATCTTTTCTGTGATGAGCCTAACTCAGGACTAGACCCTAAGACATCCCTGACAATAGACCAACTTATTCACGAAATCACTGTTGAGAACAACATAACAACCATTGTCAATACCCACGATATGAACTCCGTTATGGAGATAGGAGACAAGGTTATTTTCATACACAAAGGTTATAAAAGTTGGGAGGGAGATAAGGACACTATATTTGAGTCAGGCAATCAAGACCTTGAGGATTTGGTATTTGCCTCAAACCTATACAAGAAAGTTAAGAAGTACCACAACCTCAAATAATATGTCTTTCTTATTCAAACTTCGCAAGCCTCGCAAGTACAATGTCAAGTACCGTCTCTATGATGAGCAGAAGGAGCGCATCAGAGAGTCAGAGGCACGTGTCCGTAAGAAGTTGGGATTAGAGACAGATGACAGTGAACCCCGCATACTTCGTCCAGGTGTTTTCAGAGATAGCGTTGAGGCTTCCCGTGATGAGAAGAGCCGCAATATGAAGTTAGGAATAATAATAGGTCTTCTTTTAATTTTCGCCTACGTTTTTATCCACTATGCCGGATAATCAGAACATAATTCACACACTCTCGTCAGCAACTATCAACCAGATAGCCGCAGGAGAGGTAGTACAACGTCCTTCCTCGGTAGTCAAAGAGTTGATGGAGAACGCTATAGATGCCGGAGCCACTAAGATTGATGTCATAATCCAGGATGCGGGACGCACCCTTATTCAGGTTATTGATAACGGTAAAGGTATGTCCCCCGATGACTCGGTAAAGGCGTTTGAGCGTCACGCCACATCAAAAATAAGTGATGCAGATGATTTGTTCGCCCTCACAACTATGGGATTCCGCGGAGAGGCACTTGCCTCAATAGCGGCTGTGAGCAGAGTGGAGTTAAAGACCCGCCGTCAGGCAGACGAACTTGGAAGCCGTGTTGAGATTAACGGTGGAGAACTTGCTCTCCAGGAGATGATAAATTGTCAGTCAGGAACGCAGATTTTAGTGAAGGACCTTTTCTACAATATACCGGTACGCCGTAAGTTCCTGAAAAAGAACGAGACAGAACTGCGCAACATACTTAATATATTTGAGCAGATTGCATTGGTATATCCGAGCATCTGTCTCACACTGACAAATAACGGCAGTACTATCTTCAATTTAGGCAAGGAGAACTACCGTCAGCGTATAGCCTCTGTTTGTGGAGAAAAGACAGGAAAAGAGTTGCTCACCATTGATGTTGATACCGTTCTCGCTCACATAAGCGGCTTCATATCAACACCAGATACAACTGTCAGGAAGAGTCCTTCGCAATATTTCTTTGTTAACGGACGCTATATCCAGCATCCATATTTCGCTAAGGCTGTCTTGTTAGGTTATGACAGGCTTATACCTGCCGAAAGCAAGCCACAGTTTTTCCTCTACTTTGATGTAGAGCCAGATAAGATAGATGTGAATATTCATCCCACAAAAACTGAGGTCAAGTTTGAGGATGAGCAGTCACTCTTCCCCATAATAGTGTCCGCTGTAAAGGAGGCGCTTGCCTCGTCAAATTCAATGCCAGGTCTTATGTTTGACCAGGAAGACAGAATTGAGATACCTGTGGCTCCTGTAGATTTCAGCGGGCTTAAGACACCACCAGTAACAGGAAATACAAATTATAACCCGTTCAGTTCCCACTCTTCAGCACCATCACACGCAGTCAAGCATGTTACAGGTTGGGAGCACTTGTATGAAGGCACCTCAAAAGAAGAAGAGATTTTAAAGAGCTCAGATAAACTTGACGGATATGAGATTGTGGATTCAGTCAGACCTCAGTTCAGAGGCTTTGTCTATAACGGGAAATATATAGTATGCTCTTCAGATAAGGGGGTTATGCTTGTAAACAGTTACCGAGCCTCACTTAGAATAGCGTATGACCACCTATCTAAGATAATAGAGTCAGGGCATAGTGAGGGGCAGATGCTCTTATTCCCTGAGATATTGGAACTTACCGCTACAGAGAATGTCACATTCCTTGAAAATAAATCACTTTTTGAGAGTGTTGGTTATGGATTTGAGGAGTTTGGTCACACTGCATATAAAATTACTTCAGTGCCATCATCTCTTGCAGGAGATTATATAAATTCAATAAAGGAACTTCTTTCTGACCCCGATGTCTGTAATGTCAGGGAGAGTTTCAGAGAGAGAATGCATCTGTCACTTGCAAAAAAATCGGTTCACCAGAATACCATAAACAGTCCTGAAGAGGCGGAGAAAATAATAACAGAATTATTCAAAAGTCAGAGACCTGCTGTCACACCGCATGGTCTGCCTGTACTCTTTGAATTGGACTCAGATTTTATTAAGAACAAAATAGGCTGATGAGAAAACTTTACATAATCTTCTTATTCGTAGTATGTTATACGATAGCATTAGCGGCTGACTCACTTTCAACGGTTACTCCGGACACATTCCTTCCTCCTCAACCAAAAAGTGCCAAGGATTCCAAGGTGAAGCTGCTATATAACGTTGATTTCCTCTTCTTCTTTGATAACCGTGAATATGACCGCTGCCCATATCAGCGTTCACAAACACTCTTCGGCGCTCGTCTATCACCTGAGATAGGTGTCGGAATAATGGACAGTGTAACAGGTAATCACCGTCTTATGGCAGGTTGTTCATATATCCAGCCAATCGGGGCAAATTATAAAGACGCCAAGGTGCTGCCCACCATCTATTATCAGTTCAACAAACGTGGATTCGGAGTGCATCTTGGTCTGCTCCCATTTACAAAGATGATAGAGGAGATGCCTGATTATCTTATGTATGACTCCATAACATATTTCCACCCCAACATACAAGGTGCGCTTTTTAACTATCAGGATAGGCGTGGATTTGTGGAGATAATGGCAGATTGGCGTGGAATGTGGTCAGCCACCACACGTGAGGCATTCCGTGTCACGCTTAACGGACGTTATAACTACAAGTGGTTCTTTATAGGCGGACGTGCTATGATGAACCATCTTGCCTGTTACGCTCCTGAGACAGGAGCTCCTTCGGTAGGTGTTTGTGATGATTTGCTTGGCAGTGCCTATTTTGGATTTGATTTAGGAAAACGTACAGGGGTCACTCCTCTTGACTCATTTGCCATAAGGGCTAACTATATTATCGCTTTTGAGAATGACAGGAATGCGGGCAACCGCTCCATTCCGCAGGGTGGGCTTCTTGAGATTTTCTTAAGATGGCGTTGGGTAGGGTTCCGCAATGTCACATATTACGGCCAGCCTCAGATGCCGCTCTATCCGGACTATCATTCACTTCTGAATCAAGGAGACCCATTCTATCAGGCTAAGTTCTATAACCGCTCTGATATATTCTTCTACATATACAATAACAGTTTTGTGAATATTTTTGCGTCTGCCAACTTCCACGTTGCAGATGGGATTTTCACAACCTCACAGCAGGTTGTGGCACAGTTCTCACTTGACGGTGTATGGGGCTTCAAGCATAATCCAAAGAGACTTCGTTCCGTTCTTGGCAAATAAAAAAGCCGCCCGCTATTATGATCCAAACTTGAAAAAGAAAGGATTTGGGGTCCGCGCTATCTTTGTAATCCGCCCGGATACCTTTGCGGTATAGCGGCACGCCATTGAAACACACGGATGACCCGTTTAAATAAATGATTGTAAAGTTTGCCGAAATAAGCGGGCAGCAAATATCCTCGCTGAGAATTATGCCGTATTAATATAAGATTAATACAGCAATTCCAAAGAACGTTTTGTTACTCCATCGGAGTATCTTACTACAAAGATATATAATCCTTTCCAATTTATATCTTTGTCAGGTGTTAAATTATCAATTAAAACACCATTTGTTGTATAAATAGTGATTTCTGATGCTGTATTCCAGATGTTTGGGTTCAGTTTGCCGTCTATAACCGGTTTCTCATATACACTCTCCGTCTCCGCTGATTCAGTGGGCTCACCAACTTTCTGTGTATAGGCCTTAAGGCAAAGGTTCATGTCTGTGAATGGTTCGTCAATGCCTACACGATACTCCATTTCAGGGTTGTCATTGAATTGAATTATTTGTTGAGGTTCATCAGATATTATGAAATCGGGTTTGTTGTACCCATCTATCTCACACTCTGCAGGAATAAAGTCAGGGTAGTCAACCGCTATGATGAACTGTCCGTCAACCTCAGGCTCTTCATCAATCTTTACGGAGACAAATCCAGCGTATGGGCAGGTCACCTCTTTTGAATAGACGTCATCTCCAATCATAACATAGAATTTCAGTGTGCTTGGTCTTAGAACGTATGACCCCACGTATTTCACTTTCTCCTTTCCTTTAGTGGTGAAATATGCCATAGCGGAGACTTTCTTTATACGTGGGTCATCATAAAAATCAAACCAAGTTGTCATACCGGTCTTGTCATAATAGTATGCTGTGTCTATCTCAGAGGTCTCAACCCTGTTTAAGAATGAGAAACACGTAGTCATTACGTTAGTGTCATTGTATGATATTTTCATAAAACCGTTGTCAAACCTGCTTGTCCCGCTCCAGTTGAATTTTGCTATGAAGACCTGCTCCTCATCATCCCATCCCACAAGAGATATTCCGTGATTCGCCGGTTCATCGCCCGTGTATAGGTAGGTGTTTGTGGATTTGTCATAATACTTAGATTCATAATACATTGCCGCTGTTACAGCACCCTGTTCATAGATACACTCTTTTATTGCGGTTTTGTCACCTGACGGGAGCGAGTATGAATCAAGAAAATATGCCGCAAAATCATCACGGTTGTATTCAGGACAATCAGACTCACTTGCCACAAAAGGAATCTTATCCTCAAACGCCTGCCCGTCTAATCTTGCGAAGAGCGCCGCCGCAATGTTTGAATTGCCACCTTGCGTTTTTGTCCACAAGAAGCCATCGTGGCAGTTAGTCAGAAGTTGAGGAGCGTGGTAGCCGTCATCAATATTGCTTTTCAGTGAGTATGCCTCAGTCACGTCACAAGTGGCGAACGCCCAGCAAGGACCGCTTATCACCTGGTCTCGTGGTGTTGTTATATATCCAAAATCACGGGAATCATATTTAGAGGGCAGTAATTCTGTTTTCTGATGTCCTGCGGTGTAGTTGTGAGTGTTGAACGGTGCAGCCCTGTATCCGCCCGCAATATCTTGTGCCACAGATGGCAGTACACTTAAAGCCAATAGTGTAAAAATGTGTGTGACTCTCATTTGTTTTGTGTGTTTTTAAGTTCAGGGTACGCTATTCTTGTGTGGTAAATGTTCCTCAGTTTCTCCTTCAGAATCTCCTTTATCTGTGCTATCTGTTTGAGTTGAATAGGTGTGTTGTCAAGAGAGTGCTCCGCAACCATTGTGTCTACAATTTTCTCTACAAGTGAGTCAATAGATTCATCGGTGTACTCTGAAAGGCTTCTTGAAGATGCCTCAATGGCGTCACATATCATTACAATACCCTCTTCCATAGTGCTTGGGTTAGGACCGGGATATGTGAACCCCGCGGTGTCAATATTTTTGTCAGGATTGGCGTTGGCGTACACTGTGTAGAAGTATTTGACAATGTTCTTGCCGTGATGTGACTGAATAATGTCAATGATACACTGTGGCAGATGATTCTCTTTGGCAAGTTCCACACCATCTTTAACGTGCTCAATTATTATAGCGGCACTCTCCTGTGGCGTTAGTTGTGAGTGAGGCGTATTTCCTCCATGTTGGTTCTCAGTAAAGAAGGCGGCATCTTTTGTCTTCCCGATGTCGTGGTAGAGAGCGCCAGTGCGGGCAAGCAGAGAGTTCGCTCCAAGTTCCATAGCAATATCTCCTGATAGGTTGGCAACCTGAAGAACGTGTTGGAAAGTGCCCGGAGCCTCTTCTGAAAGAGCCCTGAGAAGAGGGTGGTTTGTATTTGAAAGTTCAAGCAAGGTCACATTTGAGGTGTATCCGAACGTCTTCTCAATCACATAAATGAACGGATAGGCGAACAGAAGCAGTATGCCGTTGATGGTGAACCAGAGGTATATCCAACTGTCTATAACAAGTATGTCACCTTCAAGAATCAGTCCGTATGCCGTATATATAAGACAGTATGTTAGGAATACAGCCACGGCGCACTTGATTAACTGAGACCTCTCCACCACATCTTTTGAGATGAATATTGCCATCATACCTACAGGTAGTTGCAGAATAATGAACTCCAATGGGGCGGAAACCATCATTGATGTCAGCAGAATGGTTGTTATATGAGCGAAAAGCGCTGTCCTGGTATCGTAGAATGTACTCATAATCATTGGCACAAGGGCGAACGGAACTATATATACAAACTCAGGGTCAGCATATTGCGCAATAAGAGAGGTTGTTATGAAATATAGGGTAATCAGGCTTAATGAGAGGGCGAAATATCTTTTACTTATGTAGAATCTCTTTCTGAATATGGCAGTATAGGCGAAGAAGAACCCTACCAGACAGGCGGTCATCAATATCCTTCCAAGTAAGATGCTGAAGAACTGCTCATTAGTGGTAATGCTCCTGTTCAGAGATTCCTGCTTGATTGAATTAAGAATTTTATATTTCTCTTCAGTTACTATCTCTCCTCGGTCAATTATCCTCTCTCCTCTCTGAACCATTCCTTGAGTGGCTGATACGTTCTTGTACTCCTCACCCAACACTTTCTCTGTAATCTCTTCATTATATATGAGGTTAGGTTTCAAGTAGCCGTCAATACGCAGTTGTCTCAACCACTCCTTATCTATATTAGAGGGAGCCTTGCTGTAGATGGCTGTCTTTGCGCTGTTTACTGAATAGAGAGAGTTCTTATCGCACTTCTTTCCCATATTATTGGCGCTAAGAATGACAATATGGTCACTTGTGCTACTCTGAGTCGCCTCATAATCATTGTCATCAATCAGTCCTGTCTCATATATTTTGTTTAGAATGTGTTTGAGATAAGATATGTACTCTTCGTGATGTTTTATAAAAGAGAGAGACTCCTGAGTCTTTACTGAGGACTCTTCCTCTTCTTTGTACAGACGGTTTACATCAGCCTTCATTATTCTGACAGCCTCTTCTTTAGTGCTCTCAGCCAGATTAAAATAATAAACTTTGGCACTAAGTACCGCCTCCCTCTCCTTCCGGAAATCGGCACGGTCTTTGTATATGGGGCAGTCAAAATCCGCTGTGAGCAAATCATATTGCCACGGTTTTCCAAGTTCAAACTGATATTGATACTGGACCTCATTAGGGCAGAAAAGTACAATTATCGCCACGGATGCTATGAAGAACAGTATGCGTAGTACTGTGTCAAATATCTTTTTTTTCTTTGCCATATATTGCATATAGGTGTATTAGTGGTACTGAGGTGTAAAGATACTATTATTTTTACTTTTGAAACCAAATACATAAATTTTTTACATCGATGTAAAGAAAAAGCATAAAAAAGTTTTGGCGGATAAAAAACTTTGTGTACCTTTGCAACCCCAAAAGTATAAATGGGTATAAAAGGAATTTAATCAATAAATTACAATAATAACAAACAATGCCTACTATTCAACAATTAGTAAGAAAAGGGAGAACGGTGCTGACAGACAAGAGCAAAGCCCCTGCTTTGGATTCCTGTCCACAACGTCGTGGTGTTTGTGTACGTGTTTACACAACTACTCCTAAAAAGCCTAACTCAGCTTTACGTAAAGTGGCTCGTGTTCGTTTGACAAACCAGAAAGAGGTTAACTCTTACATTCCTGGTGAAGGTCACAACTTGCAGGAACACTCAATAGTTATGATTCGTGGAGGACGTGTTAAAGACCTTCCAGGTGTACGTTATCACATTGTGCGCGGCACGCTTGACACAGCAGGTGTGAACGGTCGTCTTCAACGTCGTTCAAAGTACGGAGCAAAGCGTCCTAAAGCAGGAGCGGCAAAAAAATAAGAGATTAACAATTAACAGTTTTTAATACTGTTTTGTTTCTTGGAAATCATTAGGTTGAGTAAATTGGTTCAACGGAACCTTTTGAAGACAATATGGCAACCAAAAAATAAAACGGATAATTTATTACTAAGATGAGAAAAGCGACACCTAAAAAGAGGGTCATCCTTCCAGACCCTAAGTTCGGTGAGGTTATGGTTACAAAATTTGTAAACCACCTGATGTATGACGGTAAGAAATCAACCGCATTCACTATTTTCTACCAGGCTCTTGAGAATGTAAAGGCTAAAATGCCTAATGAAGAGAAGAGCGCATTGGAAATTTGGAAAAAAGCACTTGAAAACATCACTCCGCAAGTAGAGGTTAAATCACGCCGTATAGGAGGCGCCACATTCCAGGTTCCAACAGAGATTCGTCCGGACAGAAAAGAATCCATTTCAATGAAAAATATGATCTTGTTCTCTAGAAAAAGAGGTGGCAAGACTATGGCAGACAAACTTGCGGCGGAGATTGTTGACGCATTCAATATGCAAGGTGCGGCATTTAAACGTAAAGAGGATATGCACCGTATGGCAGAGGCTAACCGTGCATTCGCACATTTCCGTTTCTAATATTTACAGACAATGGCTAAAAAAGACTTACATTTCACTAGAAACATCGGCATTATGGCTCACATTGATGCCGGTAAAACCACTACATCTGAGCGTATATTGTTCTACACAGGTCTAACCCACAAGATTGGTGAGGTACACGACGGTGCCGCTACAATGGACTGGATGGAGCAGGAGCAGGAGCGTGGTATAACTATCACATCCGCCGCTACAACAACTTTCTGGAACTATAATAATGACAAGTACAAGATAAATCTGATTGACACCCCGGGACACGTGGACTTCACCGTTGAGGTTGAGCGTTCACTTCGTATTCTTGACGGTGCCGTTGCCGCATTCTGTGCTGTAGGTGGTGTAGAACCACAGTCAGAGACAGTTTGGCGTCAGGCAGATAAGTATAATGTACCTCGTATAGGTTACGTTAATAAGATGGACCGTTCAGGTGCCGATTTCTTTGACGTAGTTCGTCAGGTGCACGATGTACTTGGAGCCAATCCTTGCCCTATACAAATTCCTATAGGTGCTGAGGAGACATTCAAGGGCGTTGTTGACCTTGTTAAGATGAAGGCCATACTATGGCACGATGAGACAATGGGTGCTGAGTATGAGGTTGCAGAGATTCCTGCTGAGCTTCAGGCTGAGGCTGAGGAGTGGCGCACAAAGATGCTTGACACCATAGCGGAGTTTGATGACGAGCTTATGGAGAAGTACTTTGATGATCCTTCAACAATTACAGAAGAGGAGATTAAGAGAGCCATTCGTAAAGGTACTCTTGCAATGAAGATATACCCAATGATTTGTGGTTCTTCATTCAAGAACAAGGGTGTTCAGACAATGCTTGACGCTGTTTGTGCATACCTTCCTTCACCTCTTGACACAGAGGAGGTTGTCGGCCACGATGTACGTGATGAGGCTGTGAAGATTGTCCGTCATCCTTCAGAAGATGAACCTACTTGCGCTCTTGCGTTCAAGATTGCCACAGACCCGTATGTAGGTCGCCTCTGCTTCTTCCGTGTATATTCAGGTAAGATTGACGCCGGCTCATACGTGTTTAACTCTCGTTCAGGTAAGAAGGAGCGTATCTCACGTATTTTCCAAATGCACTCAAACAAACAAAATCCTGTTGACTTTATCGCCGCTGGTGATATAGGTGCAGGTGTTGGTTTCAAGGATATCCGTACAGGTGACACACTTTGTGATGAGGAACATCCTATGACGCTTGAGTCTATAGACTTCCCTGATCCGGTAATTGGTATTGCGGTTGAGCCTAAGACTCAGAAGGATCTTGACAAACTTAGCAACGGTCTTGCAAAACTTGCCGAGGAGGATCCTACATTCACAGTCAGAACAGATGAGCAGTCAGGTCAGACAATCATCAGTGGTATGGGTGAGCTTCACCTTGAGATTATCATAGACCGTCTGCGTCGTGAGTTTAAGGTTGAGTGTAACCAAGGTCGTCCGCAAGTATCATATAAGGAGGCAATTAAGAATACTGTTGACCTACGTGAGGTTTATAAGAAACAATCAGGTGGTCGTGGTAAGTTCGCCGATATGATTCTTAAGGTTGGTCCTGTTGACGAGGGCTTTGAGGGAGACCTTCAGTTCGTTGATGAGGTTAAGGGCGGTAACATTCCTAAGGAGTTTATCCCTGCAATACAGAAAGGTTTCCAACAGGCTATGCGTAACGGTGTTCTTGCCGGCTACCCTGTAGATAAACTTAAAGTTGTTGTAGTTGATGGTTCTTATCACCCTGTTGACTCAGACCAAATCTCATTTGAGATATGTGCCCAGATAGCATTCAAGAATGCTTGCGCTAAGGCAAAACCAGTTCTTCTTGAGCCTATTATGAAAATAGAGGTTGTTACGCCAGAGGAGAATATGGGTGATGTAATAGGTGACTTGAACAAGCGTCGTGGTCAGGTAGAGGGTATGGAGACAAGCCGTACAGGCGCACGTATAGTTAAGGCTAAGGTGCCACTTGCTGAAATGTTCGGTTATGTTACAGCACTCCGTACAATCACATCAGGACGTGCCACATCATCAATGGAGTTCTCTCACTATGCTGAGGTTTCAACTTCAATTGCCAAAGAGGTATTAACAGAGGCGAAGGGACACGTAGAACTATTGTAAAACCAGTAGCGGCTTAGCGAATGATTCTTAAGCCGCTACATTAAATATTTAATAAAATGAATCAGAAAATCAGAATCAAACTTAAATCTTACGACTACAACTTAGTTGATAAGTCTGCAGAGAAGATTTGTGCGACAGTGAAGGCTACAGGTGCTGTGGTAAGCGGTCCTATTCCACTACCTACACACAAACGCATCTTCACAGTGAACCGCTCAACATTTGTTAACAAAAAGTCTCGTGAGCAGTTCCAACTTTTTTCTTACAAACGTCTCATTGACATCTACAGCTCAACCTCTAAGACCGTTGACGCTCTTATGAAACTTGAACTTCCTAGCGGAGTAGGTGTTGAGATTAAGGTATGATAATTTTTTATAACAATTTAATAATACACTAAGAAATGCCAGGATTAATTGGAAAAAAAATCGGAATGACTTCCGTTTTCAGTGCTGATGGAAAAAATGTTCCATGCACTGTTATCGAAGCTGGTCCTTGTGTTGTAACCCAAGTCAAGACCATAGAGAAAGATGGCTATGAGGCTATCCAACTTGGTTTTGAGGACAAGAAAGAGAGCAATGTCACAAAACCTGAGGCAGGTCTCTTTAAAAAGATAGGAGCAACACCAAAGTACCACTTGGTTGAGTTCAAAGGCTTTGACTCATCAGTCAAGGCGAGTGATGTTATTACTGTTGATCTGTTCAATGACACAACTTGGGTTGATGTCATAGGCACATCAAAAGGTAAGGGCTTCCAGGGCGTTGTTAAACGTCATGGTTTCGGCGGCGTAGGCCAGATTACACACGGTCAGCATAACCGTCAGCGTAAGCCGGGTTCAATAGGCGCTTGCTCATACCCTGCAAGAGTTTTCAAAGGACTCCGTATGGGTGGTCAGATGGGTGACGCCAGAGTAACCGTACAAAACTTAGAGATTTTAAAAGTTATCCCGGAAAACAACCTTCTTTTAATTAAGGGTTCTGTTCCAGGTGCTAAAGGTTCAATTGTAATTGTAAATAAGTAATGGAACTTAGCATATTAAACATACAAGGAAAAGAGACCGGTAGAAAGATTACATTAGATGAATCTATCTTCGGCATTGAGCCAAATGACCATGCTATTTACCTTGACGTAAAGCAGTATTTGGCCAACAAACGCCAGGGAACGGCTAAATCTAAGGAGAGAAGCGAGGTTTCCGGTAGTACTCGTAAACTAGGTCGCCAGAAGGGTGGCGGTGGTGCACGTCCGGGTGATATCAACTCACCTGTCCGCGTAGGCGGTGGTCGTGTATTCGGTCCAAAACCACGTGACTATGAGTTCAAACTTAACAAGAAACTGAAACAGCTTGCACGTAAGTCAGCTCTTTCATATAAGGTTCAGGAGAATGCGCTTGTTGTTCTTGAGGACTTCTCATTTGAGGCTCCTAAGACAAAAGAGTATATCTCTATGTTAAGTGCGCTCAAGGCAGCGGACAAGAAGTCTCTTCTTGTTCTTCCTGAGTCAAACAAAAATGTATATCTGTCAGCCCGTAACATTGAGAACGCAGATGTGACACTCTCAACAGAGCTTAACACATACAAGATTCTTGATGCTAAATGCCTTATCATAACAGAGAAGGCTCTTGAGGGATTGGCTTCAACTTTTAACGCATAAGGAGGACAAAAAAATGGGAATAATAGTCAAACCTATAGTAACTGAGAAAGCTACAAGTCTTACCGAAAAGTTAAGTAAGTATACATTTAAGGTAGCAAAAGACGCTGATAAGGAGCAAATCAAGGCAGCTGTTGAGAAGACATACAATGTAACAGTTGTAGGTGTTGACACAGCGGTTGTTAAAGGAAAAGTGAAGAGCCGTTACACAAAGGCAGGTCTTATCGTGGGTAAGACATCTGACTATAAAAAGGCGGTTGTCACACTTAAAAAAGGAGATACAATAGATTTTTATAGCAACATTTAATAAAACAAGATGGCTGTACGTAAACTAAACCCCACTACACCGGGGCAGAGACACAAGATTATTGGAACATTCGAAACAATTACCGAATCAGTTCCAGAAAAGTCTCTTGTGAGAGGCAAAGCCCAGACAGGCGGCCGTAACAATACCGGCAAGATGACTATGCGTTATATTGGCGGTGGACACAAGAGAAAGTATAGAGTAATTGACTTCAAACGTGAAAAGGACGGAGTTCCTGCAACAGTAAAGACAATCGAGTATGATCCTAACCGTTCAGCTCGTATCGCACTTCTTTTCTATGCAGATGGCGAAAAACGCTACATTCTGGCTCCTAACGGTTTGCAAGTAGGACAGGTGCTTCTATCTGGAGCAGAGGCCGCACCTGAAGTAGGTAACACACTTCCACTACAGAACATTCCTCTTGGTACTGTAATTCATAACATTGAGTTGCGTCCGGGTCAGGGTGCCGCATTGGTACGTTCTGCCGGAACATTCGCCCAGCTCGCTTCTCGCGAGGGCAAATATGCAATTGTAAAATTGCCTTCTGGTGAGATGCGTATGATTCTGTGCGCTTGTAAGGCTACAATTGGTGTTGTCGGTAACTCCGACCACGCTCTTGAGGAGTCAGGCAAGGCAGGACGCTCACGCTGGTTGGGTCGTCGTCCACACAACCGTGGTGTTGTTATGAACCCGGTAGATCACCCGATGGGTGGTGGTGAAGGAAGAGCTTCCGGTGGTCACCCAAGATCACGCAAGGGCTTGCTTGCTAAGGGCTACAAGACACGTACACCTAAGAAGGCTTCAAACAAATACATTATAGAGAGAGCTAAGAAGTAATAACCAGTATTAATTGAGAAAATTATGAGTCGTTCATTAAAGAAAGGTCCGTTTATTAGCGTAAAACTTGAGAAGAAGGTTATCGCTATGAATGAGGCAAATAAGAAATCCGTAATTAAGACCTGGTCCAGAGCTTCAATGATCTCTCCGGATTTTGTAGGTCATACCATCGCCGTTCATAACGGAAATAAGTTTATACCTGTGTATGTCACAGAGAATATGGTTGGTCATAAGTTGGGCGAGTTCGCTCCTACCCGTACTTTCAGAGGCCATAGTGGTAACAGATAATAAAAAATAAGAGATATGGGTAATAGAAAAAAAATCTCAGCAGATAAGAGTAAGGAGGCCAGAAAGGCTCTTTACTATGCAAAGCTCAACGATGTGCCTACCTCTCCGCGTAAGATGCGTCTTATAGCAGATATGATCCGTGGTGTTGAAGTCCAGAAGGCTCTTGGTATGTTGAAGTTCTCTACAAAAGAGTGCTCATCAAAGATGGAGAAACTTCTTCTTTCAGCTATCAATAACTGGGAACAGAAAACAGGACAAAAGGCCGAGGATGGTAACTTGATTGTAAGTGCGGTTAGCGTTGATGGTGGAAGAACTCTTAAAAGGCTGCGTCCGGCTCCACAAGGCCGTGGATACAGAATCCGTAAGCGTTCAAACCACATTACAATTTTTGTTGACAGTAAAAATAACGATACAAAGGAATAAGTTATGGGACAGAAAATTAATCCAATAAGCAATCGTCTTGGAATCATCAAAGGTTGGGATTCCAATTGGATAGGAGATAAAAAGAGAGGCAAGAGTTATGGTGACACAATTCTTGAGGACTACAAATTGAGAAAATATGTAGATGCTTTTCTTGAGAAAGTCCCTGCAAGGGATGATGCCTCAGAGCAAGTGAACAGCAAACCTTCTGAGAGAGAACTCAGTATGGCTCGTGAGAGGAAGGCAAGCGTTTCTCGTATTGTTATTGAGCGTACAATGAAGCTTATCACAGTCACAATCTGCACATCTAAGCCTGGTATGATTATAGGTAAAGGTGGCAAGGATGTTGAGAAGCTTAAAGATGAGTTAAAGAAGTTCACAGACAAAGAAGTTCAAATCAATATTTATGAGATTAAGAAACCTGAAGTAGATGCTGTAGTTGTAGCAAACTCTATCGCTCGCCAAATTGAAGGTAAGACTGCTTACCGTAGGGCTGTGAAGACTGCCATCGCTTCCACAATGCGCGCAGGTGCGGAGGGAATCAAGATTCAGGTATCTGGTCGTTTGAACGGTGCTGAGATAGCTCGTTCAGAGATGTACAAGGAGGGTCGTACTCCACTTCACACCTTCCGTGCCGATATTGATTACGCCCAATGTGAGGCTTTGACAAAGGTTGGTATTCTTGGTATCAAGGTTTGGATTTGTCGTGGAGAAATCTACGCAAAGAAAGATCTCGCACCTCAGTATACCTCATACAAGGAGTCAGGTCGCCCGTCTCAGCAGAGAGATGGTAAGGGAGGCTTCAAGAGAAAGAAAAAATAATATTGTCTAATCCTGTTTATTCTAAAAAATTATGTTACAACCTAAGAAAACAAAGTTCCGCAGACAACAGAAATGCCCGTCAAAGGGTATTGCTCAGCGTGGCAACCAGCTTGCCTTCGGATCTTTTGGAATAAAGTCATTGCAGACAAAATGGATAACCGGTCGTCAGATTGAGGCGGCTCGTGTTGCCATAACACGTTATATGCAACGTCAAGGTCAGGTTTGGGTACGTATTTTCCCGGACAAGGCTATAACAAGAAAACCGGCTGATACCCGTCAAGGTAAAGGTAAAGGTAATCCGGAAGGATTTGTAGCACCTGTTACTCCAGGCAGAATGCTGTTTGAGGTAGGTGGCGTTCCTTTTGATGTGGCAAAGGAGGCTCTTCGCCTTGGTGCTCAGAAGTTACCTATCACAACCAAGTTTGTTATCAGCAACAGTTACGATTTTGAAAACGAAAACGCTTAAACTGCAGAAATAGTATGAAAACAAAGGAAGTAAGAGAATTGTCTGACAAGGAGCTTGTCGAGAGAATTGCGACAGAGAGAGTAAATCTGTCTAAAATGAAACTTAATCACGCTATTTCACCACTTGATAAACCAAGTCAGATAAGCGATTCAAGAAAAACCGTGGCGCGTCTTCTAACAGAGTTGCGTCAGAGAGAAATTAACAAACAAAAATAGTCAGCCGTATGAGAAATCTAAGAAAAGAAAGACAAGGCGTAGTGTCCAGCGATAAGATGGACAAGACTGTTACTGTTTCCATTCAATGGAAGGAGAAACACCCTATCTATGGCAAATTCGTAAGCAAGACTAAGAAGTATCACGCTCACGATGAAAAAAATGAGTGTCATATCGGTGATACAGTTAGAATTATGGAGACTCGTCCTCTAAGCAAGAGCAAAAGGTGGAGAGTAGTAGAAATCGTAGAAAAAGCTAAGTAATTATGATACAGCAAGAATCTAGATTGACAGTAGCCGACAACAGCGGAGCAAAGGAAGTTCTCTGTATCCGTGTTCTGGGTGGTACCGGTAAGAGGTATGCTACAGTCGGTGATATTATCGTAGTAGCGGTAAAATCCGTAATCCCTTCTAGTGATACTAAAAAGGGTTCTGTTTCAAAGGCAGTTGTCGTTCGTACAAAGAAGGAAATCAGGAGAGCCGATGGTTCTTACATCCGCTTTGATGACAACGCTTGTGTTTTACTGACAGGTGCAGGGGAGATGAAGGGTAGCCGTATTTTCGGTCCCGTGGCTCGTGAGTTACGTGCTACAAATATGAAGATAGTTTCTTTGGCACCAGAGGTACTTTAATTAGTAAAAATTTGTAAAAATGAGCAAGTTACACATTAAAAAGGGTGATACCGTTTACATCAACGCCGGTGATGATAAAGGTAAGACTGGCCGTGTATTAGCAGTAGACGTAGAGAAGAAGCGCGCTATTGTTGAAGGTGCCAATATGGTGTCAAAGCATACCAAGCCCAACGCAAAAAGTCCACAAGGTGGCATAATTAAGAAAGAGGCTTCTATTCATATCTCCAACCTTAACGTTTGTGGTAAGGACGGCAAACCGACTCGTATCGGTCGCAAGGAGGTTGATGGAAAGTTAGTACGTTACTCTAAAAAAACAGGGGAGGAACTGAAATAATGAATACCGCTAAATTAAAAAACGACTATAAGGAACGTATAGCTCCAGCACTGCTTAAACAGTTCGGTTACAAATCAGCTATGCAGATTCCTGTATTGGAGAAGATAGTCTTGAACCAGGGTTTGGGTGATGCTGTCGCAGACAAGAAAATCATAGAGGTAGCTATGACTGAGATGTCTGCAATTGCAGGTCAAAAAGCCGTTACAACAGTGTCTAAGAAGGATATATCAAACTTCAAACTTCGTAAGAAAATGCCTATAGGCGTGTGTGTCACACTTCGTAGAGACAGAATGTATGAGTTCCTTGAGAAACTTGTACGTGTGGCTCTTCCTCGTATTCGTGACTTCAAAGGCATCAACTCAAAACTTGATGGTAGAGGCAATTACACATTGGGAATTCAGGAGCAAATAATTTTCCCTGAAATTAATATTGATTCTGTTACTAAAATATCAGGAATGAATATTACCTTTGTAACTTCTGCCAAAACAGATGAGGAGGCATTCGCACTTCTTAAAGAATTTGGTTTACCATTTAAAAAATAATTAGAGTATGGCAAAAGAATCAATGATAGCCCGTGAGGTTAAGAGAGCCAAAATGGTAGAGAAATATGCCGCTAAGAGAGCTCAATACAAGGCTGAAGGTAACTATGAGGCTTTGCAGAGCATTCCTAAGAACGCATCTCCTGTAAGATTGCACAACCGTTGCAAAATCACAGGTCGTCCAAAAGGATATATCCGTCTTTTTGGAATTTCCCGTATTCAATTCCGTGAGATGGCTTCACAAGGTCTTATCCCAGGCGTAAGGAAGGCAAGTTGGTAAAACTTGAATAGAGTTAATTAATAAATATTGTCCGGGTAGTCCGGATTAATTTAAAAACTTAAAAAAATGACAGATCCAATCGCAGATTATTTGACGCGTTTGCGCAATGCAATCAAGGCAGGTCACAAGGTAGTTGATGTGCCGGCGTCTAATCTAAAGAAAGAACTTACAAGGATATTGTTCGAGCAGGGCTATATCCTCAATTACAAGTTCGAAGAAGACGGTCCTCAAGGCAATATTAAGATTGCTTTGAAGTATGACCAGAAAGTTAATGCAATCAAGAAGTTGGAGCGTGTATCCACTCCGGGTTTGCGTAAGTACTCAAGCAGCAAGGAGCTTCCACGCGTCCTTAATGGCTTGGGAATAGCTATTATCTCTACCTCTAAAGGTGTTATGACCGATAAGGAGGCCCGTGAACAGAATGTTGGCGGTGAAGTTTTGTGTTACGTTTATTAATAGGAGGGTGTAAGTATGTCTAGAATTGGTAAATTGCCTATCAGCCTTCCAAAAGGTGTAACAGTGACTGTAAACGGTCAAGAGGTAACAGTAAAAGGTCCTAAAGGTGAACTCAAGCAGAGCATTAATCCTATCATCAATGTAGAGATTAAGGATGGTGAGGTTCACGTAACGCGTCCTAATGATGAAAAAGAGACTCGTTCAATGCACGGACTTTATCGTGCTTTGATTCATAATATGATTGTAGGTGTTTCTGAAGGTTACAAGCAGACACTTGAACTTGTTGGTGTAGGTTTTCGTGCATCAAACAATGGTCAGGTTCTGGAACTTTCACTTGGATTCACTCACAATATCATTATTAAACTTGCTCCTGAAATAAAGGTTGAGACAAAGAGTGAGAGAAACCAGAATCCACTTGTTATGCTGGAATCTTGCGATAAGCAACTTTTGGGTCAGGTTTGTGCAAAAATACGCTCATTCCGTATGCCGGAGCCATATAAGGGCAAGGGTGTTAAGTTCATCGGTGAGCAGATACGTAGAAAGGCTGGTAAGTCAGCAGGTGCTAAATAATTAATACTATAATGCTATGATAGATAAGACAGCTAGAAGATTGAAGATTAAGACAGGTGTCCGTGCAAAGATTCAAGGCACCGCTTCAAGACCACGTTTATCAGTATTTAGAAGCAATAGTGACATATATGCTCAAATAATTGATGATACAGCGAAAGATGGTAATGGCGTTACACTAGTGTCAGAATCATCTAAATCAATAAAGGAGAAGATCACCAAGACAGAGAAATCTGCAAAGGTTGGTGAACTTATCGCTAAGAAGGCTATTGCAGCCGGTATAGAAACCGTAGTATTTGACCGTAACGGTTACATCTACCACGGTAGAGTTAAGGAATTGGCGGAAGCCGCACGTAAAGCAGGACTTAAATTCTAAGCGCTATGGCAGATAAAAAGAATATTGAAAGATTGGCAAACGACAGCGAATTGAAAGATAGATTGGTTGCTATCAACCGTGTTACAAAGGTGACTAAGGGTGGTAGAACAATGAGATTTGCGGCAATAGTCGTAGTAGGCAATGAAGATGGAGTAATTGGTTACGGCCTTGGTAAAGCTGGTGAAGTTACAGCTGCCATACAAAAGGGTGTTGATGCTGCAAAGCATAACCTTATCACAGTTCCTGTTCTTAAGGGTACAATTCCTCACGAGCAGTCTGCTAAATACAGAGGCTCAGAGGTATTCTTGAAACCTGCTACAACTGGTACCGGAGTTAAGGCTGGTGGTGCTATGCGTGCAGTTCTTGAGAGCGTTGGTATTACTGACGTGCTTGCTAAGTCAAAGGGTTCATCAAACCCACATAACCTTGTAAAGGCTACAATTCTTGCCCTTTCAGAGATGAGAGACGCATATACCGTAGCTAAAAACAGAGGTGTTGCATTGGATAAAGTTTTCACCGGTAAATAATTTGTACTATGGCAAAAATTAAGATCAAACAAGTTTCTAGTAGAATTAATGTGCCTAAGGTTCAAAAACTTACTTTGAACGCATTGGGACTTAGAAAACTCAACGCAGTAGTAGAACTTGAGGATACTCCGCAAATTCTTGGTATGGTGGCAAAAGTCAACCATTTGGTTGAGATTGTGAAGTAACTCTATTTTTAATCTCTAAATTTATAAGAAAATGGATTTAAGTAATTTGAAACCCGCTGAAGGTTCCGTAAAAATACGTAAGAGAGTCGGTCGTGGTGCCGGTTCCGGCTTGGGTGGCACCTCTACAAGAGGTCACAAAGGCGCTAAATCACGCTCTGGTTACAAGAAGAAGATTGGTTTTGAGGGTGGTCAGATGCCAATGCAACGTCGTTTGCCTAAGTTCGGTTTTAAGAGCATTAACAGAGTAGAGTACAAGGCTGTAAATCTTTCAACACTTCAATCTCTTGCCGAGGCAAGTAAATTGGAGAAGATTGGTGTTGCTGAACTTGTAGCTGCTGGTTATGTTTCAGGTAAGGCTCTTGTAAAGATTCTTGCAAAAGGAACTCTTACAGCTAAACTGGAGGTATCAGCTAACGCATTCTCCGCTGCCGCAAAAGAGGCTATTGAAAAAGCAGGTGGTAGCGTGGTAATCTTATAAGATTTCACACTGTTATGAAAAAGTTTATTGAAACAATACAAAACATCTTCAAGATTGAGGAGCTCAAAGACAGGTTGCTTATCACATTCCTTTTTGTGTTGGTGTACCGTTTTGGCTCTTTCATAACTCTTCCTGGTATTGACGCCACTCAACTTGCTCAGTTGAGCGCTCAGACAGAGGGAGGACTTATGATGCTTCTTGATATGTTCTCAGGAGGTGCCTTCTCCAACGCATCAATTTTTGCGTTGGGAATTATGCCTTACATCTCTGCATCCATCGTGGTGCAACTTCTTGGTATGGCGTTCCCATACTTTAAGAAATTGCAGCAGGAGGGTGAGAGCGGCCATCGTAAGATTAATCAGATTACCCGTTATCTGACGGTTCTGATTTTGATTATTCAAGGTCCCGCTTATCTTCTCAACCTTAAGATGCAGGTTGGTGCGGCTGTTCCTCAGGGTACATTCTTTATGGTAACATCCACAATTATCCTTGCCGCAGGCAGTATGTTTGTGCTGTGGTTGGGTGAGAGGATTACTGAAAGAGGTATTGGCAATGGTATCTCCTTGATAATTATGGTAGGTATCGTTGCTCGTCTGCCTAGAGCCATTATTGGTGAGTTCTCATCAAGACTTAATGAGGCTTCCGGCGGTCTGGTTATGTTTGTTGCTGAAATTGTATTCCTGTTTGTAGTAATAGCTCTCGCTATTCTGTTGGTACAGGGTGTCCGCAGGGTTCCTGTTCAATATGCCAAGCGTGTTGTAGGGAACAAGCAATATGGTGGTGTGCGTCAGTTCATTCCTTTGAAGGTCAATGCAGCCAATGTAATGCCTATCATCTTTGCTCAGGCTATTATGTTCATTCCTGCCTCTCTTATAGGTTACTTTGCCTCAAAGGGTGAAATCAGTTCATTTGCAATGGCATTCCTTAATAACAACGGTTTCTGGTACAACTTGGTATTCTTCCTGCTTATCATTTTGTTCACATATTTCTATACCGCTGTTATTATAAATCCTACACAGATGGCTGAGGAGATGAAACGTAATAACGGGTTCATACCTGGTATCAAACCAGGAAAGAAAACGGCTGAGTATCTGGATACAATTATGTCTCGTATAACATTGCCTGGTTCCATATTCCTTGGTATCGTGGCAATACTTCCGGCATTCGCAGGTTTGTTCGGTGTAAGTTCTGCGTTCGCACAGTTCTTTGGCGGTACATCACTGCTTATTATGGTGGGTGTGATACTTGATACATTGCAGCAGATTGAGACTTATCTTGTAAACCGTCACTACGATGGATTCGGCGGTAACGGAACAAGAATTAAAGGTAGAGGTGCTATCTATTAATAAAATTTGAAAGAATGATATATCTTAAGACGCCTGAGGAGATAGCCATTCTGAAAAGAGCCAATCAATTAGTTGGAAAGACTCTGGCTGAGGTTGGTAAGGCTATCAAACCTGGTGTCACAACCCTGGAACTTGACAAGATTGCGGAGGAGTTCATAAGGTCAAACGGAGCTACTCCCGGATTCCTTGGTTACGGAGGTTTCCCGAACACACTGTGTGTCTCAGTTAATGAGAATGTTGTTCACGGAATTCCATCGAATTATCAGTTGAAAGAGGGCGATATAGTCTCTGTAGACTGTGGAACAATAGTTGATGGTTTTTATGGTGATTCAGCGTTTACATTCTGTGTGGGTGATGTTGATGAGAAGGTTAAAAGGCTTTTGCGTACAACAAGGGAGGCTCTCTATAAGGGAATTGAACAGGCTGTTGAGGGTAATCGTATCGGAGACATAGGTCACGCTATACAGCGCCACTGTGAGTCTAACGGTTATTCTGTAGTCAGGGATCTTGTAGGACACGGTGTCGGCAAGGATATGCATGAGGCTCCGGAGGTTCCTAATTTTGGAAAGAGAGGTCAGGGTGTAATGCTAAAGGAGGGTATGGTAATAGCAATTGAGCCTATGATTAATATGGGTAACAGGGCTGTTGTCATTGAGAGAGACGGCTGGACGGTCAGGACAATTGACCACAAACCATCCGCTCACTTTGAGCATACAATTGCGGTTCACGCAGGAAAGGCTGAGATATTATCATCTTTTGATTTTGTTGATGAAATGTTAAAAACAAAATAAGTTATATGGCAAAACAGGCAGCAATAGAACAGGACGGTACAATAGTGGAGTCACTATCAAATGCGTTGTTCCGTGTAAGATTGGAGAACGGGCACGAGGTGACCGCCCATATCTCAGGCAAGATGCGTATGCATTATATCAAGATATTGCCGGGAGATAAGGTTCGTGTTGAAATGTCGCCGTATGATTTGTCAAAAGGTAGAATTTCATTCCGATACAAATAATTAAAAACACATACTAAAATGAAAGTTAGAGCTTCTGTTAAGAAACGTAATGACGATTGCAAAATCGTTCGCAGAAAGGGTCGTTTATATGTTATAAACAAAAAGGATCCTAAAATGAAACAACGTCAAGGTTAATATTTAAATTTTTATACAATAGTTTATGGCTATAAGAATCGCTGGAGTAGATTTGCCTCAGAATAAAAGAGGTGAAATAGGTTTAACCTATATCTACGGAATTGGAAGAAGCAGCTCAAATAAGATTTTGGAAGCTGCCGGAGTCGACAAAGACATCAAGGTAAAGGATTGGACTGATGACCAAGCCTCTAAAATTCGTGACATCATTGCCTCTACATTCAAGGTTGAGGGTGATTTGCGCTCTGAGGTTCAATTGAACATCAAGCGTCTGATGGATATAGGCTGCTATCGTGGTATCCGTCACCGTCTCGGATTACCTGTCCGTGGTCAAAGTACAAAAAACAATGCCCGTACACGTAAGGGTAAGAAGAAAACAGTTGCTAATAAGAAGAAGGCAACTAAGTAATTAATTTGTCGAACTCAAAAAATTTAAGAATATGGCAAAAAAGAGTGCCGCTACTAAGAAAAAAGTAGTGAAAATAGAAGGAACGGGACAAGTTCACGTTTACTCTTCATTCAACAACATTATTGTTACCATCGCCAATCAGGACGGACAGGTTATCTCTTGGTCTTCCGCTGGTAAGATGGGCTTCCGTGGTTCTAAGAAGAACACTCCATACGCAGCTCAAATGGCTGCTCAGGATTGTGCAAAGGTTGCATATGACCTTGGTCTTAGAAAAGTTAAGGCATACGTCAAGGGTCCGGGTAACGGACGTGAGTCTGCTATTCGTGCAGTGAGTGCCGCTAATATTGAGGTAACAGAGATTATTGATGTTACTCCATTGCCACACAATGGATGCCGTCCTCCAAAAAGACGTAGAGTATAATGTTTAACATCTAAAATTTTAAGAAAATGGCTAGATATACAGGACCTAAATCAAAGATAGCTCGCAAACTTGGCGAGGCTATTTATGGCGCGGATAAAGTTCTTTCAAGGAAAAACTACGCTCCGGGACAGCACGGTAACAATCGCAAACGCAAAACATCTGAGTATGGTACTCAGTTGAAAGAGAAACAGAAGGCTAAATATACATACGGTGTTCTTGAGAAACAGTTCGCTAACTTGTTTGACAAGGCTCAGCGTTCAAAGGGTATTACCGGTGTAATCCTTCTTCAACTTCTTGAGTCAAGACTTGACAATGTTGTTTACCGTCTTGGTATTGCTAAGACTCGTAACGCAGCACGCCAGCTTGTAAGTCACAAGCATATTATTGTAAACGGCGAGGTTGTTAATATCCCATCATACCAGGTTAAGCAGGGTGATGTTGTAGGTGTCAGAGAGAAATCTAAATCTCTTGAGAACATTGTAAATGCTCTTGACGGCTTCAATCACAGCAAATATCCTTGGCTTGAGTTTGATGAGTCTGCAAAGGCTGGTAAGTTCCTTCATATGCCTGACAGAGAGGATATACCTGAGAATATTAAGGAACAACTTATTGTTGAACTTTACTCTAAATAATGTAGAATTATGGCTTTATTACCATTTCAAAAACCAGAACAGGTCATTATGCTGGAGGCTGATGACTTCCACGGTAAGTTTGAGTTCCGTCCGTTGGAGCCGGGATTCGGTATTACTATTGGAAACGCTCTTCGCCGCATACTGCTTTCATCTCTTGAGGGCTATGCCATTACATCAATAAAGATTGACGGCGTACAACACGAGTTCGCTACAATTCCTGGTGTTATGGAGGATGTAACCAACATAATCCTTAACCTTAAGAAGGTTCGTCTGAAACAGATAGTAGAGGGCACAGATAGTGAAAAGCTGTCAATTAAGGTGGCAAACACAACAGAGTTCAAGGCAAGTGACATCAGTGAAAAGTTGTCAGGCTTTGAGGTTCTTAACCCCGACCTTGTAATCTGCACTTTGGACCAGAGTGCCTCTTTTGATATAACATTGACAATTAACAAGGGTCGTGGTTGGGTTCCTGCCGATGAGAACCGCACTTTGTATCCTACTTCAGAGTTGAATGTTATTCCAATTGACTCAATCTATACTCCTATTGTTAACGTTAAGTACACTGTAGAAAACTTCCGTGTTGAGCAGAAGACTGACTATGAGAAACTTACAATTGAGATTGATACAGATGGATCTGTTCATCCTAAGGAGGCTCTTAAAGAGGCTGCTAAAATCTTGATTCTTCACTTTATGTTGTTCTCTGATGAGAAGATTACTATTGACCTTGCAGAGAATGAGAGCGGTGATGATTTTGATGAGGAGTCACTCCATATGCGTCAGCTTCTTAAGACAAAACTTAGCGATTTGGATTTGTCGGTCAGAGCGCTTAACTGCCTGAAAGCCGCTGATGTGGAGACATTGGCTGAGTTAGTATCATACAATAAGCAGGATCTTCTTAAATTCCGTAATTTCGGTAAGAAGTCACTGGTTGAGTTGGATGAGAAGTTAGATAGTCTGAACCTGTCATTTGGTATGGACATCTCAAAGTATAAAATTGATAAAGAGTAAACGAAATGAGACACAATAAGAAATTTAATCATCTTGGAAGACAAGCAGCTCACCGTGGTAGTATGCTTGCTAATATGGCGGTGTCACTTATCAAATATAAGAAGATAAACACAACACTTGCCAAGGCTAAGGAACTACGTAAGTTCATTGAGCCACTTATAACAAAGAGTAAAGAGGATACAACACACTCAAGACGTGTTGTTTTTCAGGAACTTCAGAACAAGGAGGCTGTAACACTTCTTTTTGGTGATATAGCAAATCGTGTTGCTGACCGTCCGGGCGGATACACACGTATTCTTAAGACTGGCTTCCGTCTTGGTGACGCCGCTCAGATGTGCTTCATTGAGCTTGTTGACTACAATGAGAATATGCTGAAGGCTAAGAGTGAGAAGAAAGCCGCCAAGACACGTCGTGGTGGTAAGAAGTCTGCCGCTAAGGCTGAGGTTGTAGAGGCTGCTCCAGCAGAGGAGGCTCCAAAAGCAGAGGCTTCAAAGAAGGCTGAGGCTCCAAAGGCTGAATAATAATTAAAAATAAAGTGAAAAATACGGAGTGCCAATATTGGTGGTCCGTATTTTTTTTGTATCTTCGCTACATATAATTTGTAAAGATAGAAAGTTATGTTTAAGAGGGTTTTGCTCAAACTAAGTGGTGAGTCTTTGATGGGAGAACAAGGGTATGGTATTGATTCAAAAAGGCTTGCAGACTATGCCGCTCAAATAAAAGATGCCAATGAGTTGGGTGTTCAGGTTGCCATTGTCATAGGTGGCGGAAATATTTTCCGTGGCTTGAGCGGTGCATCAAAAGGTTTTGACCGTGTTAAGGGAGACCAGATGGGTATGCTTGCTACTGTTATAAACAGTCTTGCTCTCAATTCCGCTCTGACAGCCATCGGGGTTAAATGTAAGGTGCTTACGGCTATCAGAATGGAACCTGTAGGAGAGTTCTACAGCAAGGATAAGGCTATTGAGTATTTGAATAACGGCTATGTTGTAATCTGTTCAGCAGGAACAGGCAATCCTTTCTTCACCACCGACACTGGTTCGTCTTTAAGAGCCATTGAACTTGAGTGTGATGTTATGCTGAAGGGTACAAGGGTTGACGGAATCTATACAGCAGACCCGGAGAAAGACCCGAAGGCGGTTAAATTTGATGTTATCACGTATGATGAAATCTATAATCGTAACCTAAAGGTTATGGACCTGACCGCCACCACTATGTGCAAGGAGAATGGTATGAACATCTATGTCTTCAATATGGATATTTACGGAAATCTTGGCAAGGTGCTGCGCGGAGAAAACATAGGCACTTTAGTTAAACGGTGAATTGGTGAACTGGTGAATCGGTGAATCGTAAAATTCGATTAACCGATTAACCAATTAACCGATTAACCATAAAATCACTAAATTATGATAGATAAAGAGAAAAATCTGGCAGACGCCAGGACAAAAATGGAGAGCGCTATGGCTCATTTGGATGATGTTCTTGCAAGAATCAGAGCGGGTAAGGCTAATCCAAGAATCCTTGATGGAATAAGAGTTGACTATTATGGCTCACAGACCCCGCTTGCAAATGTGGCTAACATTACAACTCCTGACGCCAAGTCCATTGTCATACAACCTTGGGAGAAATCAATGCTCAGAGAGATTGAGAAGGCGATTCTTGCATCTGAAGTGGGTATAACTCCTGAAAATAACGGTGAGATTATCCGTTTGGGTATTCCTCCGCTAACAGAGGAGCGTCGTCGCCAACTCTCAAAACAGGCAAAACAGGAGGGTGAGGAATCAAAGATTGTCATACGCAACGCACGCCGTGACGCTATTGAACTGCTTAAAAAGGCTATTAAGGATGGAATGCCTGAGGATGTTGAGAAAGACGCTGAGGCAGAGATTCAAAAGGTTCACGACAAGTTCATTAAGATGGTTGATGACTGCGTTATTGCCAAGGACAAGGAGATAATGACTGTATAAGAGGTGAGGCAGGTTGTCTTGATTATATTTTGTTGTATTGTCTCATTGTCTGTTATGGCAGGAGACAAGAGTCAAGACGCATCTGTGAAACAGGATTCATTGGCATCAGAGTCCAACCCATACGTTAAGAGGAGTTGGTTTCTGGTGCCTATCGCTTTTTATCAAGAGGAGACAAGCGTGGGCTTTGGTGTTACAGGCGGATACTATTTTAACAGCTCCTCATTGAGTAAGATAAGTAGTATCAGCGGTAGCATAATCTATACTTTGAAGAACCAAGCCAAAATTAATGTAAATCCAAGGCTCTTCACAAACGGAAAAAAATGTTACTTAGGAGGTAATTTCAACATAAAGTATTACCCCGACAGGTACTATGGAATTGGAACAACGAAACCTCAATGTGATATTCCATATATATCAAAATCATTTGACCTTAAATTCCAACCTGCATATTATGTTATCCCGGAGTTTAGTGTTGGCTTTAATCTGGCGTTCCAGGGAGAACGTGTAGAGTATGAGGAACAATACAAGCAGCAAGTGGCTGAGGCTCAGCAGAAGTTTGGCTCTATAGGTTGGAATCCATATTTTATGTGGGGTTTGGGAGCCTATTTCGCGTATGATACAAGAGATAATAGTTTCTATCCTCAGAAGTTCAGTAACTTTGTGAAACTATCCGCCCTGTGCTATGTCAAGGCTTTAGGCTCATCTTATGATGTCACCTCGCTTACTCTTGATGTTCGTCAGTATATTCCTACGTGGGTCGGGCAGGTGTTTGCCTGGCAAATTTATGCAGATATGCGTATAGGAAAAGAGGTGCCGTTCCGTATGTTGCCAACATTGGGTGGCTCTGATAATATAAGAGGTTTCCGTGAGCGAAAGTTCACAGATAACTTTATGTGGGAGGCGCAGGTAGAATACAGAATACCTATCTGGTGGCGTTTAAAGGCCGCTGTGTTCTGCTCTGTTGGTGATGTCTATAATATTTATGACCTTAAATATGATAAATTGAAAGTTGGTTATGGCTTAGGGCTACGATGCCGTCTTAATGAGGCTCGTGTGAATCTCAGATTTGATGTGGCGTTTAATAATTACGGAGAGTATAAATTTATGTTTACTGCTACGGAAGCGTTCTAAACTTGTTTAGAACGCTTCGTTACATAATCTGACCCCACCCCAAACCCCTCCCTCAG
>JAZLIE010000004.1:0-11651 GCA_045617165.1 Candidatus Enterocola sp.
GGCCAATTTGGCTTCGCTTTCCTTTTGCTGTCAAGGTCAAGACAAGTGGCTTCGCCAACCTTGACCGCAATAACGCTTCGCCGTTACATCGCCTACATAATCTTCAAACTTTTTGTTGCACTTCTTATTTGAATTTATAAATTTTACTCCCACCCGTCAAAAATATCCTCTCCGTAGAAGTTGCTCTCATCTTTGGAGTGGATTGGATACCAAATCTGGGCAAAGAAAGGATTTTTCTTGGCTATTTTATCATAATCCCAAGGTGCGGGAGTGCATTCAGGGCACCAATGACCGCCTAAAAGCACCAATGCCGGAGACGCCTCAAAGGTATGCCCCTCAGCACATTGCCATTTGAGTTTTGTAGCCATATCACCCTTGACCATAGTTTCAGAGAGACATTTGCCACCACGGAACGCGGCGGCCTCCTGCATATCCTTTATGTCAAGTTCAGAGAGAGGTTTGCTCTCATCATAGCCGTGCTTTATTTCAACGAGCGGTGTTTCTGAAGGGTGTGACAAATCCTGCTCTTTCCAAGGTTTTATGGCATTGTAAGCCTCTAATGAACCATAATATGCGGCAATACGCTGTTTCTCATTGTTCTTAATCCAATATTGAGTACCCCATTTCTTCTTGAATGCCATTGGACGCATTGCAAGTTTCATTATGAACGCAGGGCAAATCTTAGCAAGAGAGTAGAACCAAGGAAGTTGTTTGCCCATACTCTTAAAGTATTCATCTACAGGAACATTAGCACGGAAATGCAGGTAGTTCTCCAATTTGTCACTATCCAAGTACCACTGTCCGTGGAAATTACGAAGCACAAACCATTGTGGTTCAAAAATTTTCTCAGGTTTAGGACAAGATATTGTGGAGAGCAACTTGCACTCAAACTCATAATTTGAAAGACGGTACTCTTTACCTGAACCTATATTGTAAAATTTGTTCCAGAATTCAGCAGGTACACTCTCCTCTACAACATTTGCAAGCAGTCTGCCTGAATCCTCAACGGTAGCCCACTCAAGTACACCCCTTAAAGGTACGTGGAACATAATAGGGTCATAGTGACTCAGAATGCCGGGATGCAGTATGCCTGACTGACGCAGACTAACCCAATTCTTTATGCCTGACTCCACAAAAACCTTCTCGGCACGTGTTTTTGATATGGCATAGTGGTCATAGACACTTATGCAGATAGGGTCTCCGGTGCGTCCCCAATGGATAGGCTCACTGCGGTCCGATGTCTGAGCCACAGTACCTATATAAACCACCTTGATGTCATCTTTGTTAGGCTGGGCAAGTACAGCCTTGACTATATTCTCAGCGGCACCCACATTTGTCTTTATGGTGCGTTTTGGAAAGTAGTCCGCCGCAGGAGATACCATACCACCTACATGCAGCACATAATCAGCGCTTGTAACTCCCTTTAACACGTCATCGTAGTTAAGAAGATTTCCCCAAACCACCTTAATTCCATCCATAGCAAGGTATGGGGCAAGTTTCTTTCTATTCACTTTACTGTCACGTGCAAGCAACACTATGTTAAAACGGTCTAGTTTCTTTGATAACTCTTTAAGACCAGCGGAACCCATAACACCTGTGGCTCCGGTAAGGAAAACTGTCTTTTTCATTTTTCTATAGGGGATGTTTCTTTGATTTTACGTTCTCTTGAATAGAATACCTTTGACAGAACCAACGCCAGCACTGCCGCACCAACCAGAACCCAATTATAATATTCAAGCAAGCCAAAGCCCTCAGGCGCTACAAAAATATAGGTGGTCACCACCATTGTCATAAACATAGCGGGCAGTAACGCCACATAGTGCCAATATCCTTTGGTTCTGTATAAGAATGCCGCTATAGCCCATAGCGTGAATGTTGCAAGTGTCTGGTTTGCCCAAGCAAAATAACGCCAAATGGTTTCAAACCCATCCTTGTCACTTAAACTGTACATTAAAATGCCGAATGCAATCAGGAACATAGGCACACAAATAAGCAGACGATTCCTTATTTTACCCTGTTTAAGATGTATTCTGTCCGCCACTATAAGACGAGCGGAACGGAAAGCGGTATCGCCCGATGTTATAGGACATACAATCACACCTACGATTGCCAAAATCCCCCCAATTCTACCCAACCAGGT
The DNA here is from genome assembly GCA_045617165.1 of Candidatus Enterocola sp. Lineage (GTDB taxonomy): Bacteria > Bacteroidota > Bacteroidia > Bacteroidales > Paludibacteraceae > Enterocola. The sequence goes on from JAZLIE010000004.1 coordinate 2,141, forward strand.
TTTTGACATGAAATCTACAATATATCCTGCTGAATAGCCATTGCCGGCAGCATCGGCATATCCGTTCTCCTGATAGAATGTAATGGCTGCGGCAGCCCATATAATGGCAACAATACCCTCTGTAATCATAGCACCGTAGAATATAGTCCTGCCTTGACGCTCATTGGTTACGCACCTGGCCATAATAGGAGACTGCGTGGCGTGGAAACCCGATACGGCTCCGCACGCTATACTTACAAACAATATCGGGAAGATAGGCTCCTCCTTATCAGGATTCAGATTCCTGATGCCGTCAAAAATCTCAGGTATGGCAGGCTGGTGTACATAGAGCGCAATCATAATGCCTACAGCCATAAAGAGCAGAATGGCGGCAAATAGCGGGTAAACCCTACCTATAATCTTATCAATAGAGACTGACGATGCCAAAATGTAATAGGCAAATATGGCTATTATCCAAATAATCATTCCGGTCTTCTTATCTGCCCCGATGCTTGGGAATATGCCTGTAAGCAGTTCCGCCGGAGTGTAGATATAAACTACACCTACAAGCAGCAACAGCAGAATGGAGAATACCACAGAGAAATATTGCATACCGTTACCCAAGAACTGCCCTATAATTTCAGGAAGACTTCTTCCGTTTCTACGGATTGAGAGCATGCCAACCATAAAATCATGAACCGCACCTATGAATATACAGCCGAAAACTATCCACAGATACGCCGACACACCAAATCTGGCTCCCATTATGGCGCCAAAAATAGGTCCTGTACCTGCAATGTTAAGGAACTGTATCATATACGCCTTCCATCGTGGAAGAGGCACAAAGTCAACCCCATCGGGGTGTTTTATGGCAGGAGTAGGTCTGGTTTCATCAATACCAAACAGTTTCTCTATCAACTTTCCGTAGGTGAAATAGCCCACGACAAGAAGGATTAATGCAATAGTAAATGTTATCATAATAATTCAATTGAAAATTGAAAATTGAAAGTTGAAAGTTGACTGTTACCAGGAACGAGTGCAGAACTAAGTTTACTTAAGTTATGCCGAGTGACGAAGTAACATGGTTAAAACTTGTTTTAACAAAGTTGAAAATTAAACTACAAAGATATAAAAATATAAGCATATTTATTTAATTTTGCACGAATTTTAAAAGTTGTGATTATGGAGTCTCTTGCTCAACCCATTTCAGACTTGGCGCTCATTCTGTTTTGCGCCGCCTTAATGTCTTTAATTTTTAAGAAATTAAAACAGCCTGTTGTGCTTGGGTACATTGTCGCCGGATTTCTTGCAGGCCCCTATATGCCTTATACAAGCACCATTGTTGATGCTGAATCCATTAAGGTCTGGGCAGACATAGGTGTAATATTCCTTCTGTTCTCTCTTGGACTTGAGTTCAGTTTCAAAAAACTGCTGAAAATAGGTTCCGCTCCTATTATAGCGGTTATAACAAGCCTTATGTCCATGATTTTAATTGGTCTTATGGTGGCACACTGGTTTGGTTGGACAAGAATGGACGGGCTTTATTTAGGTGGTATGATGGCTATGTCATCAACAAGCATAATAATAAAGGCATTTGATGACCTTGGAATAAAACAACAAAAATTCACATCCACTGTATTCAGTGTACTTATTCTTGAAGATATTATTGCCATTGTAATGATGCTGCTTTTTGGAACGCTTGGCAAAGGTGGCAGTGTTGACGGAGGAAAAATTGCATTCAGTATAATGAGTATGGTTTTCTACCTTGTACTTTGGTTTGTATTGGGTATCTACCTTATTCCACTACTGCTAAAGAAGACAAAAAAACTACTGAATAATGAGACAATGCTAATATTGAGCCTTGCACTTTGTTTCTTTATGGTGGTTGCCGCCTCATTTGCCGGTTTTTCCGCTGCGTTTGGAGCGTTTGTAATGGGTTCTATTCTGGCTGAGACAACTGAAGGGGAACATATTGAACATTTGACCGCTCCCGTAAAGAATCTTTTTGGAGCAATATTCTTTGTATCGGTGGGTATGATGATTGACCCTGCAATGCTTGTAAAATATTGGGCGCCTATTCTTGTAATAACTTTGGTGGTGCTTATACTTAGGAGCATCGTGGAGACTTTTGCCTTTCTACTTGGCGGTATAAATATAAAAGAATCAATCCAATGCGGATTCTCTCTTGCTCAAGTTGGTGAATTTTCATTTATCATCGCCACTCTTGGTGTAAGTTTAGGGGCAATTGAGCCGTGCATTTATCCTATTATTGTATCGGTGTCAGTAATCACAACATTTACAACACCTTATATGATAAAGGCATCCGCTCCGCTTGCTAATAAAATAGAACCGTTGATTCCTGAAAAACTGAGGCGTGAGAGTAGCAGAAATGAGCAGGCTTCCAATACACAACGGGCAAATAAGCCTTGGATGAACCTACTGAAGGAGTCCGCGATTATAATGATTATCTACACTGTGCTTTGTATCACTATAATTGCAATATGTGATGACGTTCTTTACCCGTACCTGCAAAGTATGATTGGTGATGACTGGGCGAAACTTTCCACCGCACTTATCGCAATGTTCAGCCTATTGGTGTTCATTCGTCCCCTGCTTACAAAGGGGCTGTTTGATAAGAGGTTCTGGAAACTATGGAATGACAAGCAGTTTAACCGTGCTCCGCTTATATTCATTGTTATAATAAGGGGGTTGTTGGCATTGTGTATCATAACGGCTGCAATGGACGTCCTGTACCACTCAACATCAGCAATAATAACAGGTCTTCTGTTTTTCGGACTTATTTATTGGACAATGCACAGCAGAATTATGAAAGGTCAGGCTCATATGGAGAAGGTTTTCAGTGAGAACCTGAATTCAAAGGAGATGGCTTCAAGACCAAAATATGCGGGAGACCTTATTGAAAAGGATATTCACCTTAGTGAAATAACGCTTCCGTCTGATTCTGTCTGGTGCGGACAAACCATTAAGGATGCTGACTGGGGCAGGAAATACAATGTTCATATAGCCTCCATTAAAAGAAAAGACGGAAGACTGAATATACCGTCTGTCAGTACAATGCTTCTTCCTAATGATAAAATCCAACTTTTAGGCTCCGATGAGAACCTTAAGAATTTTGCCAACTGTATGGAATCTAAGGAGAATAAGGTTGTATTTGATTTTGCCAGCGGTGATGATGACCTTCAGATGATGCGTGTGGCGGTTCCTGAAAACTCAGTACTCTCAGGCAGAAAACTGTTTGAATGTGGCATAAGGGAGAATTTTCATTGTATGATTGTGGGTGTTGACCGTGGCAGTGACAATGTAATAAAACCATCGTCAGACATTATTGTATCATCAGGCGATATAATATTGGTGGTAGGAGTGAACAAAGATGTAAAGGCTCTTCAACAGAGTGCTATGGTTACAAAAACTGAGAAAAATGAAGATTGAGACTTTTGTATTCAACCCTATAATGGAGAACACATACCTGCTCATTGATGAGGGCAGTAAGGAGTGTGTTATTATTGACGCAGGTTGTTACTACGATGCTGAGAAGGTTCGTCTCTCATCTTTTATTGAGAACGGCGGATTTAAATTGGTCAGAGTGCTCAACACGCATCTGCACCTTGACCACTGCTTTGGTAACAGATATTTGACAGAACGCTATGGTGTATTGCCTGAGGCGTCAGAGGCAGATGAGTTCCTGCTTCCCATAATGAAGAGCCACTGCCACTCATTCGGTATTCCACTTAATGAGGATTACCAAAAACTTGGAGGTTATTTGAAAGAGGGTGATGTCATAAGGTTTGGCGAATCAGAACTGTCCGTTATTGAGGTGCCAGGGCACTCTCCAGGCGGTCTTGCCTTCTACTGCAAGGCTGACAAGGTGCTGTTTAGCGGTGACTCTCTGTTTCAGGGTTCCATAGGACGAACCGACCTTGACGGCGGCGACTTTGAGTCACTAATCCACTCTTTGACAAAAAAAATAATAACTCTGCCAACTGACACAGTAGTTTATCCGGGGCACGGAGGAACAACAACAATTGGAGATGAGTTGCAATACAATCCATATCTCTGATTTTTTTATTACATTTGCAAAAATTAACTCATTATGAAAACAAAGTTTAGTTACATTTCAGGAGCTATCATAGCCATAACATTACTTGTGGCTTGCTCATCTACAAAATTACTGTCATCGTGGAAGGGAAACATACCTGAGAACACAACTGACAAAATACTTGTATTCTCTCTTATAGGTAAAACTGCCGGAGGAACCTATCAGGACGGCTTTGAAGACGCAGTTGTCTTGCACCTTAAAAGTGCGGGAGTGAACGCATATTCAGCATACGATATTTTTGGTCCAAGCGCCTTGAAGAAGTCAAACAAAGAGGAACTTGCAAAGAAGATTCGTGAGGACAAATATACGGGCGTTCTGCTTCTTGTGTTCAAGGATAAAGACCAGACAGATGAGTATGTTCCTCCTACAACAACCACATACGCAGTCCCTGCAGGTCCAGTGTTCTATGACCCTTGGTTCCACCCATACTTCAACTGCTATAACTACTACTATGACCAGGTAACAACACCTGGCTACTGGACTACAACCACAACATATATTCTTGAGGCTCGTCTCTATTACGCTATGGATGAGAATGACGCTATCTATGTAGCCACCACAGCCACGCAAGACCCGTCAGATGTTCAGTCTGCGGCAAAGGAGTTCGCTCAGACTATAATAAAAGATATGAGGGTCAAAGAGGTTATTAAGTAATCTTTTTGGTATAATTTTATTTTATCATCGGTCATTTAGCCCGCTAAACTCCCTCTTCTAAAATAAATTTCTCCTCAAAAATATTACTTGATATATGTTTTTCATCGGTCATTTAGTCCACTAAAGTGGGAGATAGAGTCCTTTCTTAGTGGAGAAATACTCTTCAGAGAAGAATTCTGAGAGATTATATAGTGAAGCCGTTCTTTTGAATGGCTTCATCTCTTCTTCCAACTCCCCACCCTTCAGGCATATAAGCCCGTTAGGAAGTGCGTTTTGCCCGCCTTTTGCAATATTCTTGCGACACACCTTAACCAGCAGGTCAAGGCTCATAGCGGCACGGCTTACGGCAAAATCAAAACTCTGCTTCACAGCCTCCATACGGTCATTCACAAAACTAACGTTCTCCAGGCTGAGTGCGGTGGCAATCTCTGACGCCACCTTTATTTTCTTACCAACGGAATCAACAAGGGTGAAACTGCACTGAGGGAACATTATTGCAAGAGGAATGCCTGGGAATCCCCCGCCTGTACCTATGTCAACTATTGTTGTGCCGGGACGGAAATTAATGATTTTTGCTATGGCAAGACTATGCAGAACGTGATGCTCATAGAGGTTATCAATATCCTTGCGTGATATTACATTTATCTTTGAGTTCCAATCGTGGTAGAGAGCGTCAAGAGCCTCAAAACGCTCTTTCTGAATATCTGTGAGGGAGGGGAAATAGTGCAAGATGGAATTCATAGGGAAAGGAGAAAGAAGAAAGAAGAAAGAAGAAATAAGAAATGAGAAAGGCGAAGCCTTAATAGTGAATAGTGATTAGTGAATAGTTATAAAAAGCAACCTAAGATTATGCATTGGATGAGGGCTCCGAATGAGAGAGATGGGAAAAGTTTGTCAAGCGCCTCTCCTTCTCTTTTCCACATCTCAATAATGTGCCACACCCAAAACGGTACAAATATAAGGAAAATATATGATGTCCAATAGCAAGTGCGGTTTATAACAAAAAATAGAAACAGCAACTGTGAACCTGCCACAAGTATTGTATGGTAAATTTTGGCATTCCTTAGACCTATCACTATGGGAATTGTAAGGCGTGTGCGGCGGTCTTGCTCCATATCTCTCATATTGTTAAGGTTAAGAACCGCCATTGATAGGAATCCACACCCCGATGCCGCAAGTATCAGAGACCATTGCAACTCTTTTGCCATTAAATAGTAAGAGCCCATAACACTGAGCAGCCCAAAAAAGAGTAAAACACCTAAATCACCAAGTGCCATATACCCGTAAGGTCTCTTGCCAAGTGTGTAGCCAAGTGCGGCGGCAACAGCAAGCGCCCCTAAAAAGAGCATTATGTAGAATGACGGAGACACCAAAGCACTCCAGTCGGCTCCGAAAGCCACCCATACAAGAGCAAATCCAAAACAGAGGGAGAGCCCCACAAACACCTCTATCAGTCTTCTGAGTTCTTCAACACTGACCGTTCCGCTCTGCACAGAGTATTGCGGACCAAGACGCTCTGCCGTATCGGTTCCCTTTTGAGCGTCACCAAGTTCATTGGCAAGGTTGGCGAGTATTTGCAGAGAGAGAGTTGTAAGTATGGCGAATATGAATACCTCTGTACTGAAAAAGCCATCTGCAGCGGCAATCAGTGTGCCAAGAATAACCCCTGACAATGAGAGGGGCAGGGTACGCAGACGCAGTGACTTGATATTGACCATATTCATTGCACGTTTTAGTTGAATTTATGGTTTTAAGCAACCGATAGGAACTACATACACTCCATCATTTCTACGATATGCCATCTTTCCCACTGCGGTAAGAACCATCTTAAATGATGGTTTGTTCATTTTATCAGAATCAATGGTTTTATCAAATTTGTTAAGAGTGTGTGCTCCTTCGGCAATTAGTTTTTCCCCTCCTAATTTTATTTCCACTAATCCGTATTTGCCGTTACGCAAGTGTATTACTGAATCACATTCCAATCCGTTGCTGTCTCTATAATGATACACTTTGCCGTCAAGTGCATCGGCATATACTCTTAAATCCCTAACAGCCAGTGTTTCAAATAGTAAGCCCATTGTGTTAAGGTCATTTGTTAAATCGTCAGGTCCTATGCCTAAAGATGCTGACGCTATTGATGGGTCTATAAAATACCTTGTGTCACTGGTTCTGATGGACGCTTTTGACCTCAGGTTAGGATTCCACGCCTCCATATCCTCTACAACATACAATTTTTTAAGAGCCTCAATATAATTGGCTACAGTGGTTTCATCTAAAGTGTCAACATCATTTATTTTCATATCATTTTTAATTGACACTAATGTGGCTTGAGTTCCCTGATGCCGTGCCAATGAGCGCATAAGCCTTTTTACTCTTGATGTATTTTTGGAAATGCCGTCTATTTTTGAAATGTCATCTTCAACTATAGCGTCAAAATAAGAGATGGCGGTGTTAAGGGCATATTTATTTTCCATTGTTGCGGATATAGGCCAACCACCTCTACAAATTAAAAATGCAATGTCAGCCAATTCAAGAGTTGATTCTCCAAATATCTTTATATCAGAATTTTCAAATATGCTTCTTACGGAAACACAACCATTTGATTCTCCTGATTCCCATAATGACATTGGTCGCATATCAAGTTTTATTATCCTGCCTGTCCCTGTATGGTGTATTTTTTCTTGCTCACCCTTCTCAAGCGGAGATGCTGAACCTGTTAATATATATTGTCCTATTCCTTTGCTATGATCAACGGAAAATCTTACTGCGTCCCATAACTGAGGGATGGTTTGCCACTCATCTAACAAGCGTGGCTTGTCTCCATACAATAGTTTGTAGATATCCATATCCGCAGTAATCAGATTCTTATTATAATCTTTAGGGTCAGAGACATAAAGAATGCTGTTTGACTGTTGTTCTGCGGTAGTTGTTTTTCCACACCATTTAGGACCCTTTATTAGTACGGCTCCAGCGGAATGTAGATATTTGTCTAAAATATCGTCAGCGATACGTTTTTTATAACTAAAAGCAACCATATTATTAATTTGTTGCAAAGATAGTAATAAATCAGTATCAATCAAAACTTTAATAATAAAATTCGGTTAAATATTGAAATAAATTCGGTTAAATGTTGGAATAAATTCGGTTAAATGTTGGAAATTTTGATTACTAAGTTGCAGCCACCTGCACTCTAAAAAAAAAATTTGTCTAATATGCTATGGGGAATTAATTCAAATACATTGAGGAATACACACAAATACGGAAGGGGCATTTAAAATTCAGACACCTATGACGCTTGATATGACGTATCGGTTCAAGGCAAGAAAGAGGCCGCACTATCTAGTGCGACCTCATAATAATATATTGATTGATTTTCTCAGCATTTGAAAGTCTATTATTAAAATAGGACTGCCACAGAAACCTGAATAGGTTTATTGAGTTTATAATAGTATTTGGTGGTTGGATCATAGTATTTGGTAGTTCCATCATAAGTAATTTCATTCAAACCGAATTCTCCGCCTACCGTCAGTCTGTAGCGTTTATATTGAATACCAATTCCTACTGACCACATACAATTAAACCCACGATACTCAATTTTGTCTTCCGCAGGATAAGGATAAGAATGATAATAAGGACTTGATTTAGAATATACATTGTGTTCACCTCGACCAATATAAAGACCAAATTCAAAAATTGGTCCTGTGTAAATAAATACTGACCAATCCTTCACAATTTGATACCTATATGCGATTTGAACAGGGATATCTACAGAGAATTTTAATGCTTCTGCAAAATAATCACCATCATGGGATAAATTGAGATTTAATCCTGTTTTAATTCCTATGCCATACCTAATCTCTGGATGAGCAATGAACCCCAACTTAAATGTTGGCGAGAATTTGCCATTTTTTAAACCAACAAGTTTTCCCACATTATCAGGACTTCTCGAATAAATATACGAAGGATAAAAAAAACATTGTTGAGACTCATATCCTACAATAAACCCCAATTTGTATTTGTTTTGGTCAAAAGGTTCCTTATTAAATTTGATTTTTTCTTTTTGGGTAGGTGTTTGGTTTTTATATAATATAGAATCACCGTTTGAAAGCAACACTCTGTTGATATTTCTTTTCTTCTTTGAGAAATCAACATGGCATCCTTCCTTTTTATATTTGACCTCATCATCAGAGATGGCAAAGATATAGCAATTGATGGTATCCCCCGAAGTCGTAATAAGAATGTCGTTTTCATACAGATCTAATGATGGCTGCGTTTTTTGTTCTGCAAAAACGCAGGTTGTTGTAAATAATATTGCTGCAAACAATAGAAGCTTTTTCATATTATAAATAGTCAATTTTTCACGACTAGAATAGTCTTACAAAGTTATTAAATATTTCTTGATTTATCAATCTATCGTTTAATCTTATTCTTACCACGATAGTTTTCAGTACAAGCGTGGCAATTAGGACAAAGGAGTTGAAGATTTTCCAATCTTTGGTCATCTCGCACTCCGTTTATATGATGCAATTCCAATGCAATAGGAGACCCCAACCATTCTGAGTTACCACAGCATTCACATTTATATTCTTTTATACCCTCTTTAAGCAAACGTTCTTTTAAATCAATAGTTCGTTAAAAATAAAAAATTAAGCGGCGTTTCTGACGCCATAGAATAAAAGCTCTTTGAAAATAGTGTTATTTAATTTAATGTTCGGTGATTTCCCGAACATTGAAATAAATCTTTCCAGCATTGCAGCGTTG
>JAZLIE010000005.1:0-8983 GCA_045617165.1 Candidatus Enterocola sp.
AAAGCAGAGGTAATGAAAGGAACTTCAACACCCCCCGCAGGTGGTGCAAGCGGTTCGGTTGATTATGACAAGGCAATCGCTGATGCGTTTGCAAGAGGTGACACAGTTACCGCTGCCGCCCTGATGCGTAAGCAGCAGGAAGAAATATCTAAAAAATAATATGGAGGAAATCTATTATGGCTACTAACGAAAGCAAGGTTATGACTTCCCATAACCTGTTGAACTACAGTGGTTTGCTGTTCAACAAAGGTAACACTAAGACCCCGTTTTCTACCCTGATTGGTGGTAAGAGCCGTACCGTAAACCACTGGTCTTTCCCGGTGTCTCTTGCATACACCACGGGTGGTGGTGAGTCTCAGCCCGGTATTACCGAAACTGCTTCTCTGACTGCCCCCGACCCTGAGTTCATTACCCGTACTCAGGCAACCAATGTCTGTCAGATTTTCCAGAAGTCCCTTGCCATTTCCTATGGTAAGCTTTCCAGCATGGGTCAGCTTTCCGGGCTGAATTTTGCTGGTCAGGCGGCTAACCCCGCTAATGAACTGGACTTTCAGGTTGCCAATGCTATGGCGGCTATGGCAAATGACATTGAGTTTACTTTCCTGAACGGTTCTTATCAGGATGGTAACTATGACGATGTTGCCTATAAGACCCGTGGCATTACTGCTGCAATCGAAACCAACTATAAGAGTGCGTCCAGTGCTGGACTGGGTTTTTGGCTGATTGCCGAACTGGTTGAAATGATTGCAGACCACTATGCTCCCACTGACAATCTTGTTCTGATGGCTCGTCCCGTAAACATCATGCAGCTTAACGCTGATGCAACCGCAAACGGTCTGACTGTCATTCCTGCCGCCCGTGAAGTGAATGGTATCAAGATTGATACCCTCGTCACTCCTTTTGGCAGTGTTGGTCTGCTTCCTAACCCCTATGTGGCAAGCGGTACTGCTCTGCTGGTCAACCCGTCTGTGTGCGCTCCCGTTTATATGCCTGTTCCGGGCAAGGGTAACTTCTTCCTTGAACCCCTGTCCAAGACTGGTGCGGCTGACAAGTATCAGATTTACGGTCAGTGTGGTCTTGACTATGGTGCTGAGTGGTATCACGGCAAGATTACCAGCCTTGCTACTACCTTTACCGCTCCCACCTACAGCAAGAAAGTGTTTGTTGCTGGCGGCACTGTGGACATTGGTAATACCACTGATATTGGTGTTAAGGTGAATAACAGTGAGTCTGACCCCGTGAACACCAAGGAAGTCACTGGCTGAGTAAACGGAGGTGAGCAATATGTCTGAGAATGAAAAACTGGAACGGCTTTCGGCTATGACCGGGGAAACTGACCAAAGTGTATTGCTCACCTACCTCAGCATTGCCGGGGAAAGGGTAATCCGTAAGGCTTACCCTTTCCGAACCGACATAACGGAAGTACCCTCCCGCTATGCCAATGTACATTTAGAGATAGCTTGTTATCTTCTGAATAAAAGGGGTGCTGAGGGTCAGAACTACCATTCCGAAAACGGTATTAACCGAACCTATGAAAGCGCAAGTGTGCCTGAGTCGATGCTTGCATCAATCACACCTCATGTGGGGGTGATTTGATGAAATGCCTTGAAAGAAACAAGACTGTTTTTTGGTATTGCCTATATAACGGGAAAACTCCAATTACTGATGCTGACGGTAATGAAACGGGTGAGTACAAAGTTGCTTACAGTACTGCCGTTATGTGCAGAGGTAATGTTTCCCCCGCTCAAGGCGAAGCACAGGTTGAGCAGTTCGGAAACTCTATTGATTATGACAAGGTAATCATTTTGGAGGATAAGAATTGCCCTATTACGGAGGATACGGTTCTTTTCGTTGATAGACAACCGACCTATGACAGTCAAGGAAATCCGCTTTTTGACTACATTGTTAAACGGGTAGCCAAATCTCTTAATAGTGGTATTTCCTATGCCATAACAAAGGTGCGCTGATATGAGGATAAGGATTAAAGGGTTGTCTGAGACTATACAACATCTTGAGGAATATCAAAAACGCATTGAGGATAAGCAACATACTTTGCTTGAGAAACTTGCCGAAATCGGTATAGATACGGCTTCTATTCGTTTTTCTCAGGCTCAGTATGATGGTGTCAAAGATGTAGATGTTCCGAAAGACCCTGAGTGGGTTTCAGACAATACCTTGCAAATATCCGCTGTTGGTACAACGGTGTCTTTCATAGAGTTTGGCACAGGTGTTCATTACACTGAGGTTCATCCCAAAGCGGGTGAGTTTGGTGCTGTACGGGGTGGTTACGGGTACGGCTTAGGTAAGCTTGACAGTTGGAGATACCAAGGTGAACCCGGCACAAATGGTGAGGTAATTACTGAGGGTAAACACGCTGGTGAAGTTCTTACTCACGGCAATCCCCCGGCAAGGGCAATGTATGAAGCGGGGAAAGAAATGAGGGCTAAAATTCGGGAGATTGCAAAGGAGGTGTACAGGCATGATTGATGCTGAAAATGCTATTTTCACAAAGATTGCTACGGCTCTGAGGACGGCATATCCCGGAATTGAAGTATTAGGCAGAACAATTTTCGCCCCCTCTGTTTTCCCTTGTGTGTGCATTGAAGAAGCCGACAACTATTCTTTCAGAAAAACCCGTGATACTGGGAGTAATGAAAACCATGTACAAGTCATGTATGAGGTGAATGTTTATTCCAATAAAGAAGCGGGTGCAAAATCTGAGTGTAAAGAAATATTTTCTACGATTGACAGTATCATGGATGGTCTTGGATTTACCCGTACCAGCAAGATACCCGTGGACATGGACGATGCCACAAAGTACAGGCTGAACGGTAGGTATCAAGCGGTCATAGGTGCTGACAAAACAATTTACAGGAGGTAAATGAAATGGCTATTTCTACCTATAAAGTTTTTCTGATGAAAGGTGAAACTGGTAGCGGAAGCACTGTCACCTATTCCAAACTGATTGACATTAAGGACTTCCCTGACCTTGGTGGTACTCCTGAGAGTTTGCAGACTACCACCCTTTCTGACAAGCAGCATACTTACATCCCCGGCATTGATAATGTTGAGGGGCTTGAGTTTACTGCCAATTACGCAGCCGCCGATTATCAGACTCTCAAGGCTCTTGAGGGTACTAAGACCAAGTTTGGTGTTTGGTTCGGTGGTACTGAAAGTAGCGGTGTGGTTACCCCCACTGGCTCTGACGGTAAGTTTGAGTTTGAGGGTTATCTTACCGTTCATCCTGTCGGTGGTGGTGTCAATGAGGTTGTCGATATGGCAATCAGCATTATGCCGTCTTCCGTAATCAATTTCTCTGTTCCTCAGGGTTAATAAGTAGGAGGTTTCAATCATGGCAAAGACTATCACAGTTACCTATGAGGGTACTGACTATACTTTGGAATTTACCCGTAAGTCCATTGAAACGATGGAGAAGCAGGGCTTTAAGGTTACTGAGGTAGCCGAAAAGCCTATGACCATGCTTCCTGCTTTGTTTGCGGGTGCTTTCCTTGCTCATCATCGTTTTGTCAAGGGTGAGGTCATTGATACCATTTTCTCCAAGATGAAGAACAAGCAGGAACTTGTTCAGAAGCTTGCCGAAATGTACAACGAACCGATTGAAGCCCTGCTCGGTGAGTCTGATGAGTCTGAGGGAAACTTGGACTGGGGAGCGAATTGGTAACTGGTTCTGCTTCCCCTGCCGGGGGTGGGGTGAACAAAGACCCTGCCCCCTTTTCTTATTCTGAGCAGTTTTACGAACAGTTACCTTATTACTTATCCATCGGAATGACTTGGGATGAGTATTGGAATGACGATTGTATGAAAGCTAAATATTATCGTCAAGCGTTTGAACTGTCGAAGAAAAGAGATAACCAAAAGCTGTGGATGCTTGGGGCATATTTCTATGAAGCTTTGTGTGATGTAACCCCTGTTCTTCATGCTTTTGCAAAGAAAGGGAGTAAGCCGCTTCCTTATCCCTCTGAACCTTTCCCCCTCACGAAGAAAGAAGCAGAGGATATTAAAAAGGCTAAAGAATTGGCTAAGACCGCAACCATGAAAGCAAGGATGGCTTCATGGGCGGCACAGGACAATGCAATGCAAGCAAAACTTTCAAAGGAGGTGAAGCAAGATGGATGGAACGATGGATAAGATTGTTATTGAGGTTGAAAGTAATAGCACTGATGCTCAAAACGGTCTTAAAAACCTTGTTAAAAGCCTTAAACAGCTTCAAAAAGTATCTGAAACTGCCGCTGGTGTTGATGATACGGGTGTAAGCAAAATTCAGCAGTTGGCTACTGCCATAGACAGTCTTGTGACCTCAGGAAGCGGAGAGGGGTTTTCCAAAACTCTTTCCAATTTAAGACGGCTGACAAAGCTGGATTTTTCTAATTTTGCGGGTGTCGGTCAAGCGGCTCAGAATGTTGCTGACATGGTTTCTTCCGCTGCTGCTTCCAGTATAGGTGGTAACACGGCAAGTACAACAAATAGTACGGCGAATACTTCAAACTCAAGCGGAAGTTCGTCTGTTGGTGGTTCTGCGGGTCTTGGAAAAGTAAAAGCTGATTTGGAAAAGATTACTACTGTTGACGCTTTTATGAAGTCCCGTACTTCTTTGCAGTTATTACAGCAGCAAGCAGATAACTTAAAAGCAAAGATGCAGGAGTTCATGGATGCTGGTGGAGATACTGGTAGTGCAAAGTTTACCGGGATGGCACAGCAGTTAATGAACTTGCAGGGAAAGATTGACGAAAGTACCAAGAAAACCCATTGGTTTAAGGATGCTTTGGATAAGGTAAAAACTGTTGGTAAAAAAACGGGTGATGTCCTTAAAAATGTGTTTAGTCCTCTCATTTCTAAGATTACAGCAGTAAAGAAAAGATTGGACGGGCTTTTTACTGGCTTGGTAAGGGTGGCGAAATATAGATTATTTCGGGCTGTAATATCGTGGATTACTCAAGCGTTCAAAGAGGGAGCGCAGAATGTTTATCGGTATAGTAATGCTATCGGTGGTACTTTTGCCAAAAGTATGGACAATGCTTATTCCAGCTTATCCTATTTCAAAAATTCATTGGGTGCTGTTGTTGCCCCTCTCATCAATGCTCTTGCCCCTGCTCTTGATTATGTGATTGATAAGGTTGTTGCTCTTATCAATGTACTCAATCAGTTATTCGCAAAATTGAGCGGTGCTTCCACATGGACGAAAGCGGTTAAACAGCAGAAAAGTTATGGGGATAGTTTGAGCGGTTCTTCCGGGGCTGCAAAAGAACTCAAGAAAACCCTGATGGGCTTTGATGAACTCAATCTACTTAATGACAACTCCAATAGTGGCGGGGGTGGTGGTTCTGAGGACTACGGTTCTATGTTTGAAGAAGTACCTATTGATAGTGGGATTGCTGATTTTGCCAATAGTCTGAAAGAAGCGTTCAGCAACGGTGACTGGGAAACCCTTGGTTCTTTGGTTGGAGAAAAAGTGAACGGAATATTTGATAGTATTCCGTGGACTGAGATAGGAAACAAGGTTGGATATTATCTCAACGGTGCTATTTCAACAGCCTACTCTTTCTTGAAAACAACCGATTTTACGGCTCTCGGCGGGGACATAGCTTCCCTTATCAACTCAGGTCTTGAAAAGATAGACTTTGAAACTACAGGGGGATTGTTTATTCAAAAAAAATTCCTTGTATTGTTTGACACGCTTTTTGGGTTTATCAGTGAACTCGATTGGGGTCAACTTGGTAGAAGCGTTGGTGACTTTATAAAGGGTGCGCTTAATGAAGCTGGGGAAAGATTGGCAAGCATAGATTGGAGTGAGTCTATTTCAAATATGTGGAACAATCTCAAAAACTTCTTTGACCAGTCTGACCCAAAGGGTGTAGCCCAAAGTTTAAGTAATGCTATAAGTAATGCTCTTGATGCTTGTATCGCTTTAGTCGGAACAATGGATTGGGCGGGGCTGGTCTATGAGATTTTACATTGGCTTGGAGAGTTTATCGGTAGTGTTGATATTACGGAACTACTTGCAAAGATGGGTGCGCTTGTTCTTGAGGTAATTGCACATTTGCCAAGTATCATCATTAGTGCTTTAGCCGGGGTCAGTGATGTTATTTCAGGTCTTTTTGAGGGGCTGGGTATTGACTCCATAGCGGGATTTTTTGATGGTATAACCGAAAAGCTTAAAAATGTAGGTACATGGTTGAAAACCAATTTGGTTGACCCCGTTGTGAACTGGGTGAAAAACCTTTTCGGTATTCATTCTCCCTCTACGGTGTTTGCTGGTATTGGTACAAATCTGATTGAGGGTATGTTGCAGGGTATCAAGAATACTTGGGGCAATATCACCTCTTGGTTCAGTGAGAAGTTCGGTGCTTTGAAAACCACAATCAGTAATACTTGGACAAGCATTAAAAACACGGCAACAACGGCTTGGAGCGGTATTAAGAGTTCCCTCAGCACTACTTGGTCAAGTATCAAGAATACAGCAAGTTCTACTTTCAGCAGCTTGACTTCCAGCGTGAACAGTTCTTGGAATACGATGAAAAGCAATGCAAGCTCCATGCTGTCCAGTCTGAGTTCCAGTTTTTCTACCAAATTTGCTTCTGTGAAAAGTACAGTGAGTAATGCGGTAAGTTCTATTAAGAACGCTATGAACTTTAGCTGGAAGCTGCCGACCTTAAAGCTTCCTCATGTGACTGTCACTTATACTGCGGCAACCAGTACCATTGCAAAGTGGTTTGGTATTAACAGTATTCCTCACCTGTCTATCAGTTGGTACGCAAACGGTGGTTTCCCGGATATGGGTCAGTTGTTTGTAGCCCGTGAAGCTGGTGCGGAAATGGTTGGTCAAATCGGTGGTAGAACCGCCGTTGCCAACAATGACGATATTGTTCAAGCTGTTTCTGAGGGTGTTTACAGGGCGGTTACTCAAGCGAATGAAAGCGGAAACGGCAATGTTATTCAGTTTGTTGTTGACGGGAAAGTTTTCTATGAACAGATTGTTTCCCGAAACAAACGGGAAGTACAGAGAACCGGGCTTAATCCCCTGCTGGTATAAGGAGGTTGGTCATGAGCCTTGTAATCAATAAAGTTGATACCGCTGGGGAGTGGATGGTTGGTACACACCACCTCTACATCCCCAGTGCGGGTATCACAATCGAACACCAAAATGTAGCCGGGTCAAGTAGTGGCAGGACAGAAGATGGTGTCATGTACATTGATTGGGTCAGACGGGATGTATATAAAGTACATCTTAAATGGTCTGCAATGTCGGAAACCGAACTGAACAACATTATTAACTGGATGCAAGGACAAGAATTTGTATTCAAGTTTGTTGACCGGGGTGTTGTAAAAACAATCAATGCGTATTGTGGTGAATGTAGCTACACATTCTACACAGACAATTATTTGGGGTTGAATGAAGCCCTTTACACTGATGTAAGCATCAATGTAATAGAACTTTAACAGGAGGTGTTGACTATGACAAATTTACTCATAAGGGCTGATGGGACTACTCAAATCGGGTCAAGTCTTATCCTGTCTTGTGAATATGTTGAACAGGTCAACACCTCTGATGATGTTAGTTTCGGTTGTGCTGCGGCTTCCTGTATTGCAGTAGAGGTCAAAGGTAATTTGACTTCTGCTGTCAATGCAGGAGAAGCCCTTACCTATTATCAAGTAGATGATAGTGGAAATCGAACCCTCATCGGAAAGTTTTATGTTGATAAACCTACTATTGCATCTAAGAGTTCTTATAAATTTGAAGCGTATGATGCAGTTTCTAAACTGGATAAGGATTTGTCTGAATGGTTATATGGTTTGAATACGGATGAGTCTTTCCCGTATTCCCTTAAAACCTTTGCACAAATGGTTTGTTCTCAGTGCGGTCTTACCTTTTCTACTGCATCTTTCCTCAATGATAGCTATTCTGTCAAAGCTTTTTACTCTGACCATATTACAGGTAGAGATTTGATGGGCTTAGTAGCTGAGTTGGCTGGTGGTTATATTCGTGCTACTACTTCCGGGGCTATTGTAATTTCTTGGTATGCGGCAAATTCAAGTGTTCAGATTGCTCCTACTGCTTCCGGGGGTGCAAGTGGTGTGACCCGTATTCCCTATTTTTCGGGGGAACTCAGCTTTGAGAAATACACCACGGCTCAAATTCAGAGAGTACAGATACACGGGGATGAAGCGGATATAGGGGCAATTTATCCTACCTCTGCAACAGGTGTCACTTATGAAGTGAGTAACAATATTTTACTCACCAATGCTACGCAAGCAGAACTTTTGACGGTTGCTGAGAACCTTTATAACCGTATTCATACTTTTCAGTATAGACCGTGTACCGTGAAAGTTCCCCGGAATAGCCTGCTTCATGCAGGAGAAATCATCAATGTGGTTGATGCAAATGGCAATACCTTTAGCACAATCATTATGAAACTGACTTTCTCTCCTGATGGGGTGTCTATTGAGAGTACGGGAAATGAAAGCAGGGATAGTACAGCGGGTGTAGCTTCCCGGAAATATGAGAATATTTTTGGAAAGATGCTTACAGTGGAAATGAGCGTAGAGGGTTTGAAGCTTGAAGCAACTGCCCTTGACGGTAGAATGACGCTCATTGAAGCAACTGTAGATGGGATTGGTACTAAGGTTGAAGCCCTTGAGGAAACCGCTATTGCTACGGTAGAAGTTCAGTATGCTCTTGCTGTCTCTCAGACGGGAGCCCCCACCTCAGGTTGGAGTACAACCGCCCCTGCTTGGGAAGATGGAAAGTATATGTGGCAGAGAACGGTTACTACCTACTCTGACAGCACTGAGGAACACCCTCATTACACCATGTCAGACCCAACCTGTATTCAGGGTGCAAAGGGTGAGGATGGTGAAAGCGGTTCTTCCAGCTATACCTTTATCCGTTATTCCGTAAACAGCAGCGGTAATCCTATGGTGGAAACCCCAACCAGCGAAACCAAGTACATAGGCATTTACACCG
>JAZLIE010000006.1:0-1689 GCA_045617165.1 Candidatus Enterocola sp.
AAATCACATTTGGTCAAGAGGAGAGAAACTTAATATTGTGCCTGTATCAGGTGGTTTTGGTGTCGCCTCACTTGATATTATTGATGGTATAGGTTCAGCCTCAGGTACATTTGACGGAAAAATGGATTCTGGAATAAAAGAGGACACTCCATTGTACGCCTGGATTGATGAAGATTATTGGAAATACGAAAATGGAGAGTTTAAGTATTTGATGTCGCCATATCAGGTTTATGCTGAAAATGTAGAGGATGTCAAATTTCCTTTAATGGGTACTGGTTCAATAAAAGACGGAATATCATTGCAAAACCTGTTTGGTGTTCTGTGTCTTGATGTAAGGTGTGACCCCGAGTATGTTTTGGAAAGATTAGAGGTGACGTCTGAATCTCACAATATTTCAGGCTGGTTTAAAGTAAATCCAAACAAATTTACAACAGGTGGCTATGAAGGTAGATATTTGATGGTGTATTGTGGAAATGGCGTTTCTATGTCTGAGAGTGGTGTTAAAATCTACGTTGTGATTCCGGCAAGAACATACAGATCTAAGGATCTCACGGTAAAGCTAAATATGAGTGACTTCTCAGAATTTGAGTTTAAACTGGATGCCACTACCATTACAGCTGGTAGTGTGACAACGGTGATTATGGATGAACTTACACCAAATTCGGGTGTGGAGAGAAGGACAGGCGGGGAACTTGTTAATTGGGTTAAATTATGGAATGGAGGACCTAAATGGGCGGAATACAATGTAGGCGCCACATCTGTTGGTGAATATGGTGGCCATTATTGCTGGAGTGGAATAACAGATGAAGACCCTCTTGGTGAATATTATTGGAATGAAGAAGATGTTCAGTATGGAGATAATGACACTGCAAAAAAATTATGGGGTTCTAACTGGCAGATGCCTACAAAGGCGGATTATGACGCTCTGCTTTCTAATTGCGAAGCTGAATGGACAGACAATTATAAGGGTCTTGGTGTGGCAGGCGTTGTATATACAGGCAAAGGCGCTTATAGTGAAAATAGCGTTTTCTTCCCCGCAGCCGGTTTATATGATCCATTGAACAGGGAAGATGTGCTTGACTCCTTTGGTGGCTATTGGTGTTCTACTCCTGATGGAGAGAGAATTGCTTTCTATATGTCTTTCAGTTATAATGATTTTCAGGGTTATTATCAGGGAATAAACAATTTCTATCGTTATTATGGAAGATCTGTTCGTGCTATTTTAAGAGAGTAAGACAGAAGTGAGACGCTCAGGATGACGGATTGAATCAGCGGGTCAGGATTTTTGGGAATCTTGACCCGCCGTGTGTTAATAAATTGGATTCCAATCTTGGTTATATTTATGAAAATTTAGTGGCACAGATGTTGGTGGCATCGGGGAACGGATTGCCCTGCTTCATTAGACGCATTTTGTGTAAAATTTTCAGCAAGGATTAGTGACAGGTATTTGATTTGTGGTAAAGACTATTTCCACGATGGTCAAACAAGTGCGCTACCATTTTCACCGTTGTTGTAAGCCTGACTTATTTAAAGAAAGTTACTTTGACTAAAAATTATAAATTCAAATAAGAAGTGCAACAAAAAGTTTGAAGATTATGTAGGCGATGTAACGGCGAAGCGTTATTGCGGTCAAGGTTGGCGAAGCCACTTGTCTTGACCTTGACAGCAAAAGGAAAGCGAAGCCAAATT
>JAZLIE010000007.1:0-22904 GCA_045617165.1 Candidatus Enterocola sp.
CCCCCAAAACTACCCCCAAAACAAGCACAAGCAGCAGAGATAGAATTATTGAAACAATAATGGCTAATCCAACAATAACAAAAGTGCAAATGTGTGAGTTGCTGGGAATGAAATTGGATAGTATAAAATATCACACAAAAAAGCTCAATGCTCAAGGTATCTTAAAATGGATTGGTTCTGCTAAAAGCGGTCACTGGGAGGTGATGTTTCCCCACAAGTAAATCCACTATAAATGTTTCTCTTCAATAATTTGCACCATTTCTGTATGAATAAGAAAAGAAAACCATCTCTCGTTATGGAGATTTTAAAGGCTGCAAGGCGTCAGAGTCGTAATGAGGAGATTTCCGTTCACGGTCATCCTGTGTCATACAGCAGGGTAGAGCGAAGCAAGAAAACTTATACTCGCAAAATCAAGCATAAGGGTGGCATCGGGGAAAAGAATGGATAAATATTTGATGGCTGGAGATAAAAATAAGTTAAACAAGAAATATTTTAATATCTATTGAAAATGGTTACAGTAAAAAAAATCTTGATTATGCTGATGTGCATAGGTATGTGTGCATGTTCTAGTAATTCCTATGTAGATGGGGATAAGCCAGTTACCTCATTCGACTCTTTGACGGTCGATGTATTATATGCTATAATGGATACCAGTCAAAGTTATTTGGGAAAGAAGTCTGAATTATTTGCTTTGATAGATACTATGCAATATCGCTCAGAGTTTTCCCCTGATGATAATATTCGTATTAACGCAAAAAACTTAGCACAAAATCTTGAGTGGTTAATGCTGGATACTACCCTTAACACTTCGGAAGAACTGCAATTTTTTTGTGACTCAGTATTACTCAAGACTACAGATGTAAAAAGCACATGGTATATAGAAAGGTCTTTGCCTGGAGAAGATCCGCAATGGACCACAATGGTGCAACACATTTTGCGTCATGAAGATAATATCAAATACATAACAGAGATAGATGTACACATATTTAAGGATAAGCAGCGAGCAGTAATATATTTTCCGGAGGATGCAGTCGCTAACCCAACTATTATGTTTGGTAAGGAATATGAGGATTTTCAATTAGACACAATAAGTTTCAGTGAAGATGATGCTATAGCGTTAGAAGTTAGAACAGATACCACAAATATGACTGCGGTCTTTGATGAAAGACTTATAAATGCAATGCTTACACATCCATATATGCTAATTGGATATACCAACGATGAAGAATCAGCCACAGAAGTGGAAGAACGGTTTAGAAGCTGCTTGGTGTTGCTCAATAAGTTCCAGGAGCAATACAAATCTTTAGTATTAGAATGAAAAATACTATAGAAGGCTTTATTTGTGCTAAACTGTAATACTGCCCTTTTTTCAGACAGGTGCCTAAGACAAAAAATAATTAATTTTGCCAATAGTAACCTGGGTGGATATAGTCTGTTTTAAGCAGTTTTTCAGTCTCAGCGGTGGAAAAGAGCGTTGTGGTGTGGGAGATTATTAATCCTTTAAACACCCGATAGGAACTACCATTACACCGTCTGTCCGCATGTAGGCATATTGACCAACGGCTGTAAGCACCATTTTAAATGATGGTTTTTTCATTTTTGTGGTGTCTATCTTATCCTCTAAACGTTTTAAATTGGTAGCACCCTCTTCAATAAGAGTTTCGCCGCCAAGCTTAATCTCTATAAGTCCGTAATTGCCGTTTCTTAAATGAACTACAGTGTCACATTCAAGTCCCGATTTATCTCTGAAGTGAAAAACATTGCCATAATTGGCATCGGCATACACGCGCAAGTCTCTAACGCAAAGGGTTTCAAAGAACAGTCCCATAGTTTCCAAATCGTTCAACAAATCATTTGGTCCTATTCCTAATGCCGTAGTCGCTAATGAGGGGTCAGTAAAATATCGGGTATCACTTGTTCGTATCGCTGTTTTAGAACGCAGATTAGGATTCCATGCCGGCATATCTTCTATAACAAAAATCTGTTTCAGTGCATTTATATATGATGCAATGGTTTCATCGCTCATATCTTCCGGCTCATTCGCTTTCATGTCCGCCACTATTGTAGGAATAGTAGCCGAAGCACCTTGTAATCTTGCGTATGAACGCATAAGTCTTTTAGCACGATGTTCATCTCTTGATGTACCATCAACTCTTGAAATATCTGAACGTGTTATGGCTTCATAATACTCAATTACTTGTTGTATGGCGGATTTCTCATTTTTTTTATTGACTGCTTTAGGCCAGCCTCCACGACAGATGTAGTAGGCTATGTTTTCCAACTGCAACTTGTTTTCTCCATCAACTTTATCTGAATTTTGAAACAGATTCCTTAGGCTGACATCTCCCGTTGATTCTCCAGATTCCCACAAGGTCATTGGTCGCATTGTGAGCCAAGCAAAACGACCTGCGCCACTATGATTGATTTTAGATTTGTCTGCAGGTACAGCAGAACCTGTCAGCATAAAAAGTCCGTCTTCTTGTCTATGGTCTGTTTCAAAACGAATAGAGTCCCATAATTGAGGAGCGATTTGCCACTCGTCTATAAGTCTTGGATTTTCACCTTCCAATAATCGTTTTATGTTTGTTTCCGCTAATTGCATGTTTTGTTTGATATGCTGAGGGTCATCCATATAGAGAATGCTTTTGGCTTGTTGTTCCGCAGTTGTAGTTTTACCACAGGCCTTTGGACCTTCTATTAAAACAGCACCCATCGCATCCAATTTTTCTTTTAAAAGTATGTCTGCGATTCTTCTTTTGTATTCCATATTTTTTAGCATATAAATTTGCTTTTGTAAATTTATTGCAAATATAGTGATAATCTGTGATATACAAAAATATTTTTCAATAATTTTGGTTGTTTGGCTGGATTTTGTTTGGTTGTTTGGCTTTTATATAATACTACCATTTTTTTCAGACAAGCCCTGTATAGGTGATGCCATTATCATCAGTATAGGTTATAATTTTGTTTGGATTAGTTAGGAAGAAAGAAGCACTCTTGCCATAGTTCAATTATTAAAATTGGAAAAGTAACTAAAACAATATAATTTTGCATTGGAAAATTAACATAGATGGAGGGTCCGTTATATTGGATATTATTTAACGCTTTTGTGCTGGTGGCGCTGGCACTTGATTTGGGCGTGTTCCATAAGAGGGACACTGTGCCTACAGTAAAGTCATCATTGCTTTGGACTCTCTTCTGGATTGTTCTCTCACTTGTTTTCTGTGGTGGGGTATATGTGTGGATGGACCACGGCAAGGCTCTTGATTTTCTAACGTGTTACCTGCTTGAGAAGTCACTGAGCATTGATAATCTGTTTGTTTTCATTCTGCTTTTCAACGCCTTTAAGATTCCTGCTGAATATCAGCACAGAGTGCTCTTCTGGGGTATATTATGTGCCATTGTGCTGCGTGCGGTATTTATTTTTGCCGGAGCCGCCATTGTCAGCAGTTTCTCCTGGACTATGTATATATTTGGTGCGTTCCTTATATATTCAGGTGTTAAATCGGGGCTTCCTGAAAAGAAGAGCGCTAACCCCGATGAGGAGAGTGGCGCCATACGTGTAGTGAAAAAGTTCCTTCATATCTCAGAAGTGATTGACGGTCATAATTTCTTTACAAAACTTAATGGCAAAGTGGTTGCAACACCTCTGCTTGCCGCATTGGTTGTTATAGAAATGTCAGACATTATGTTTGCCGTTGATTCAGTACCTGCGGCACTCTCTGTCACAACAGACGCCTTTATAGTATATACTTCAAACATATTCGCCATACTTGGGCTTCGCCAACTCTACTTTGCCATCAGCGGCATTATGTGGCGTTTCCGTTACATTAAATACGCACTTGCGGGCATACTTACATTCATCGGGGTTAAGATGTGCTTTAATGAACTGAGCAAGGAACTTGCGTGGGGCGTTGAGATTAGTAATGTTGCCTCCCTTACTGTTATAGTGGTTCTTGTTACCGCCGCAATGATTGCCTCAAGCCTAAAAAAATAGAGTGGCTGTTACTTGCTCATCAAATACGCTTTGAAATCAGCAAACTCCTTAGTCATAGGGACAGACTGCTTTGTGCCTTTCATAAATTCCTGAAGTTTCTGAGGTATCTCAACCCTGATGCCTAAGATTGACTCCACCTTCTCAAGGAACTTGGCGGGGTGGGCGGTCTCAAGGAATATACCTGTCTCACCTGGATTTAAGCCATCTTTAAGTGCCTGCCAACCGCAAGCGCCGTGCGGGTCAAGAATGTATTTGTTTGCCTTGTAGCAATTCTTGATTGCCTCCGCAATCTGTGGGTCAGAGTAACGGCAACCGGCAATGTCTGCGCAAATGGCTGCGTGTGAGCCATAAAGGTCAAGAACACGGGCAAAGTTACTTGGGTCTCCAACGTCCATTGCGTTGGCAAGTGTAGCAACAGACGGACGTGGGGTATAGACACCTGTGTTCAGATACTGTAGGAATATGTCATTGCTGTTGTTTGCCGCTATGAAACGCTTGACAGGAAGTCCCATACGCTTGCCGAAGAGACCAGCCGTAATATTTCCGAAGTTACCGCTTGGAACGCAGATCACACAGTTGTCAGCAAGTCCCAGACGCTTTAATTGGGCGTAACCATAGAAGTAGTAGAATGCCTGTGGCAGGAATCGTGCAACATTAATGGAGTTTGCCGATGTAAGTTTCATCTTGGCGTTAAGAGCCTCATCCATAAAGGCGCTCTTGACAAGACGTTGGCAATCATCAAATGTGCCATCTACCTCTATTGCTGTTATGTTCTTTCCAAGAGTGGTGAACTGGCACTCTTGTATTTTGCTTACCTTGCCCTTAGGATACAGTACGAATACACGTATTCCATTAACACCAAGAAAGCCGTTCGCAACGGCACTGCCTGTGTCTCCGCTTGTGGCTACCAAAACATTGACTAAACCTCCTTTGTTCTCTTTCTTGATGAAATATCCGAGCAGACGAGACATAAATCTTGCGCCTACATCTTTGAAGGCGAGGGTAGGACCGTGGAATAGTTCAAGAGAGTAGATGTTATCCTCAACCTTTACAAGTGGAACATCAAATGACAGTGTGTCATATACTATCTTTTTCAAACTCTCTGCGTCAACGTCCTCACCAAAGAAAGCATCGGCAACAGCGTATGCAATCTCTTGAAAAGAGAGTTTGTCAATTGTATCAAAAAACTCAGCAGGCATCTTTTTAATAACATCAGGCATAAAGAGCCCTTTGTCACTTGCCAGACCTTTAACTACGGCGTCCTCAAGAGATACGCCACTAACTTTCTTATTTGTACTGTAGTATTTCATATAAATAGTTTAATCGGTTAATCGGTGAAGCGTTTAATCGATTCACCGGTTCACCAGTTCAACGATTCAACGATTCAACATATATTAAGCACTTGCTTAATAAACTGCTCTCCGCTAACAAGTCCGTACTCACCTTTAAGTGCCTCCCGCTCACTGTAACACTCTGTTGCATCAGGGATTATACCCGGATAATATATTAAGAACGGAACAGGATTTGCTGTGTGAGTTTTAATGGCGCAAGGCGTAGGGTGGTCAGGAAGTATAGCAATGGTAACAGGCTCATTCCAACTCTTGACCTCTTCATATATAGGACCTACAATACGGCTGTCAAGGTACTCAACGGTCTTGACTTTGAGGTCAACATCGCCCTCGTGGCCTGCCTCATCACTCGCCTCAATGTGCAGGAACACAAATTCATCTGTTTTAAGTGCCTCGATGGCTGCTTGTGCCTTACCCTCATAATTTGTGTCATAGAGACCCGTGGCGCCCTTCACATCAATGCTTTTAAGCCCTGCATATACCCCGATGCCTTTAATAAGGTCAACCGCAGATATTACAGAACCGCTCTTTATGCCGAATTTCTCAGCAAGGGTGGGCATACTTGGCTTGTAACCAGGAGACCATACCCAGATACTGTTTGCAGGGTCTTTCCCCTCTGCTATGCGTTTAAGGTTTACAGGGTGCTCTTTAAGCAGTTGCTGACTCTTAAGCGTAAGTTCATTCAGTTTGTTGGCAGTCTCCTCAGCCTCAGGCACTTGTGCCTTTATCATTACGCTGCGGAAAGGTGTGCCCGGAACATCGTGGGGAGGAGTGCAAGAGATGCGTTTGTCACCGCCTTTCATCTTGAGCAGATGCTTGAATGTAATTCCGGCGTGGAATGAGAATTCACCGCCGCCAAGGTTCTTTTGCAGATAATCTATGAGCTCAGCCGCCTCAGGGGTTGATATGTAGCCCGCTGAGTGGTTCTTAATCTTCTCATTCTCAACGCATATAAGGTTACAACGCATTGCCATCTCACCTGGTTCTATATTCACTCCCATACTCGCCGCCTCAAGTGAGCCTCTGCCTTCAAAGCATTTGGCAACGCTGTAGCCTAAGACCTCCATATTGGCAATTTCACTGCCTGGCTTGAAACCTGCTGGAACAGTGGCGAATGTGCCGCATTTGCCCATTTTTGCAAGCATATCCATATACGGAGTCTTTGCCGCCTCTATGACAGTCCGCCCGCCTAACTTCTCAATCGGCTCGTCCGCCATTCCATCACCTAAAATTATTATTGCTTTCATATTTTTTCTAATTTGTTTAGAAATATTTTAAGAACACGAAAAGAAAAAATATGAAATTTTCCTTTTCTATTGGGGCGTATCCCCAAACCCCTACGTGCTTCGCACGGCACGCAGAAGCGTGCTTGTCGCCTACGGCTCCGTAACAGTGCTATATATAACTTTTAACTTTTATCTCTCCTTTCTCCTTTATCCTTTCTCCTTTATTACGTATTCCGGTATCGCCTTCTCAATAATATTCAATGTCTCCTCCATAGAGAAATGACTCTCCGCACCAGAGGCGTTTTTATGTCCGCCGCCACCAAAGAGTTCCTTTGCCATAATGTTCACGTCCATATCACCTTGTGAGCGGAATGAGAGTTTGATGACATCTTTCTCCTCCTTTATGAAGATGCTGCAGAATACGTGGTCAATAGAGAGTGGCTGATTTACAAACCCTTCTGTATCACCAGGTTGGTAATTAAAACGTAGCATCTCATCGTGGGTGAGAGTTATTATGGCTGTATGATACTCTTTAAGAACTCTCATCTTTTTATAGAGCACATAGCCAAGCAACTTCATTCTGCTCTCAGAGTAGTTGTTGAATGCGTTACGGTATATGGCGTCTTTGTCAACCCCCTTTTTTAAAAGTTCTGAAATGATTGAATAAATTTCGGGACTGTTTGAGTTGAAGGCGAGTCCGCCAGTGTCTGTGAGCATACCTGTACAGATGCACTGTGCTGTCTCAAGTGACATATCTGGGTAGTAACCCATACGGCAGATAAGACGGAATATCAACTCGCAAGTGGAGGCAATCTCAGGGTGTGATATTATAACGTCAGTGAACTCTCCGTGGTTTAAGTGATGGTCTATAAGAACCTTTTTAGCACGGCTCTCAGTTATTGGAGCCTCCAAGGCACCTATACGGCTTGGGAAATTGAAATCAAGGCAGAAGATAAGGTCACACTCATTTATAAGGGCTCTCGCCTCCGTCTCTTGAGTATCAAAGCAGACTACATCTTTGGCACCAGGCAAACCAGTATGGAAACTTGGAATGGCATCGGGTAGTATTACAGTGGCGCTTTTGCCTTGTCCTATAAGGAAATCACAAAGGGCAAGCGTGGAACCTATGGCATCACCATCGGGTCTTTTGTGTCCCACGATAACAATTTTTGAAGCCTTCTTGATAAGTTTCAGAACGGCAGTAATCTTCTCTTCAGGGATAATTTTTGTAATCATATTCACGCTCAGTATTAACTTGCAAAGATACTATTTTCATATCAAATCTGCAACTTGAATAGAAATTATAAGACAAAGTGCTGTTTGCAGGAACCTGCAATTTTTTGTCTCAATGAAAAACCACGTGGAAATTATTATGGAATAGAGTGCCGCCACTGTGCAGGGCATAATGTATATACCATCAATGACAGAATAGGGCAGTTCCACTATGGTGCGCACCCCCTCTTGTAAAATAGTGGTTAGAAAATCAATAATACGACCAATCCACTCAGCCACATAACTCCACCAATTTAGTGCAAGTAATGACGCTCCCGCATAGATAAGGAAAAATGCTGAGGGAATTACTAAGAAATTTGTTAAGAGGGAATATACGGGCATTTGGTGGAAATAGAGTAGAGTGAGAGGTAGCGTCCCTATTTGTGCTGCGGCTGAGACCGCAATCATACTCCATACCCAGACCAAAATCTTGTTATTGAATGTGAATAACGCTGATATTTTAGGGTAGAAGAGCAGAATGCTTATAACCGCAGAATAACTTAGTTGGAACCCCACATTAAAGAGATAGAGCGGCTTATAGAGTAACATAATGAATGCCGATACAAATACAGAGTTTAGGCTAAGGTTCTGACGCTCAGTTATAAAAGCACCTGATACCAGACTGAACATAAGAGATGAGCGAACCACGCTTGCCGGCAGTCCGCAGATGAACGCATAGACCCAAAGGCACAGAATTACAACTATATGAGCCGTTACAAAGAGCCATCGGCGGTACGGAATAAAACCGGTAAGCCAAAGCAGAATCATATAGATTATGCCAACGTGCAGTCCGCTTACGGCAAGCACGTGTGAACCTCCTGAAAGTGAGAAATTACTCTTAATCTCTTTGCTTATCTCATCTTTCTTACCCAGCGTTATTGCAGACAAAATTGGAATATTCTCATCACTGACATAACGGCGGTATATGTCAATTAAATTTTCTCTTGTCTGTAACGCCTTTGTTTCTAACGCATTATGTTTATCGGCTTGGCCTTTTTCATATAAATGTATATCAAATGAAGAGACCTGCCTCATATTGCTTAAATCTTGCGGTAATGTATTGTTATATACCCCGATGCCAGCGGTTATGAAGAGTAGGTTGATGGCAATTCCTTTAATGTGTCGGCTGTTATATAGACGGTCACGCTCCTTGAGCAATGCTAGTAACCATACCGCCAAGCCTGTTATGGCAAAAAGCAAGGCGAGGGTGTTGCTAAGAAACATCCAACCCAATATTATACCGGCAATAAACGGAATAAGAATCCTTAAACAAGGAACCTGATGAATATTCAATTTCTAAATTCTTAGTCTTGGTGCTGACTTGAAATAAGGAAATGTTTAAAGTTGCTTCAGTTGGTGTATTGTTTGTACAGGGTCCGCGGACTTGAATACAAAATTACCAGCCACAAGAGCATCTGCTCCGCTCTCTATGAGTCTTTTGCCAGTCTCAAGATTAACGCCTCCGTCAATTTCAATTATTGCCTTAGCGTTCTTTCTATCAATCAATTCACGCAGTTGTACAGTTTTTCCAATGGTATTCTCAATGAATTTCTGACCGCCGTAACCAGGGTTGACAGACATTAAAAGAACCATATCAACATCAGTGACAATATCCTCAAGCAGGGAGACAGGGGTGTGAGGATTTAGCGTGACGGCTGCCATAACCCCCGTCGCCTTAATCTTTTGAATAGTGCGGTGCAGGTGAGTGCAAGCCTCATAGTGAACATTTATATAACTTGCGCCAGCCTTGGCAAAATTCTCAATGAACTTGTCAGGCTCCACAATCATAAGGTGTACGTCAAGCGGTTTCTTGCACATATCCTTGAATGATTCAATAACAGGAAACCCGAATGAGATGTTTGGAACAAACACACCATCCATAATGTCAAGGTGAAGCATATCTGCCTCACTGCGGTTAATCATATCAATATCTTCAGCAAGTCTGGCAAAGTTTGCTGACAATAGAGAAGGCGCAATCAAACTCATAATTCCTGAAAATTTATATTGTTAGCAAAGATAAGGATTTGTGCTCAAAATAACAGCATTTCCGCCTTTTTTTGCTTGAAAAATTTCAGCAAGCATAAGTAGTGAGTCAATTGTACTCTGACGGGGTGAGAGCATTGACTGAATTTTAAAATCAGAATGAAAGTGTAAAGTAGTGGAGTAATTTTTTGTCATAGGCATCATTGTTATTTTGTATAATAACGGCGATGCCACGTAAATTATTGCATCAGTTTATATAATTTTTTTCTTTTGCCATTTTACGCATATTTAGTATGGCGTAACGCATTCTGCCAAGTGATGTGTTTATGCTGCAACCAAGTTGGTCCGATATCTCCTTGAAACTCTTATTCTCATAGAAACGCAGATGTAGAATCTGTCTCTGACTCTCAGGAAGTTCATTAACCAGACTTAGAAGTTCTCTTTGAGTCTGACTCTCAATAATGAAATCCTCAATGTTCCCGTCACAAATTTCCTTGTTATTCAGAAGTGTGAAATCCTCATTTTCAGCCGATACCGTATTGTTTGAGGCTTTTGTGCGCATATAGTCCATAATAAGGTTGTGCGCTATTCTCATAACCCAGAAACGGAATTTACCCACCTCACTATATGCTGATGAACGTATAGAGGTTATAACCTTTATAAAGGTCTCCTGAAAGATGTCATTACTGTCATCTTCATTCTTAATGTAACTGTAAATGTAGGTGTAGATATAATCCTTATGTCTAAGGAGTAGGTACCCGAATGCCTCATTACAACCATCTGCGTAGAGTTTTACCAACTCTTCGTCAGACATTTTTTTCATTGATGTCATGCTACCTTACAAAAGTTTGTTTCAGAGTAAAGTAATTTGACCTATAGGCAATACGGTTTTAAGGATTAAACAAACATTTTTTCAATCTCATCTTTATAAACTTCCGCCGCCTTGTTTCTCTTGACTTTAAGAGTAGGGGTCAGTAGTTTATTCTTCACAGTCCACTCTTCAGGCACCAGGCAGAATCTCTTAATCTTCTCTGTCTCACCAAGGAATTCATTATATTTCTTCACCTCCTCATTAATTCTCGCCTTAATGCGGACGTCTTCAATTATTTTATCATCAGAGAGATATGGAACCTTGTGAGACTTGCACCACGATTTAAGAAAGTGGAAACTTGGAGATATAACGGCGGCGGCGAATTTCTGATTCTCACCTACAACCATAATATTATCAATAAAAGGTGATTGGGCGAACAACTCCTCAATCACAAACGGATTCACATATTTACCCATAGAGGTTTTGAAGATACCTTTCAGCCTTCCCTTCACGCTCAACTGCCCCTTACTGTTAATTATACCGGTATCACCTGTATGGAACCAACCATCCTTATCAATAACCTGAGCGGTAAGTTGCGGGTCTTTATAATATCCCTTCATAACATTGTCTCCACGACATAGAATCTCACCACTATCCTCATCAATCTTAACCTCAACACCCTTTAACGGCTTTCCCACGGTTCCAAAAGCAAGACCGTCAGGCTCTTTGTTGCTCACAGCTATAACAGGGGCGGTCTCAGTGAGTCCGTATCCCTCATAAATAGGCATTCCAATTGCCGTAAAGAAAGCGCAAAGTTTAGGTTGCAAAGCCGCTCCGCCAGAGACAACAATATCAAAGTTGCCACCTATAGCCGCTCTCCATTTAGAGAATACAAGGTCATCAGCAATTTTGTAAAGTCCTGTGTATGCGTGCAGGTGCATCTCTCTCTTATAGTTTACAGCAAGTTTTATAGCCCAATAGTAAATCTGACGTTTTGCGAAAGGAAGTTTCTTACCTGCCGCAAAAATCTTGTCATACATCTTCTCCAGAACACGAGGCACACATGTCATAATATTTGGATTGACCTCCTTTATATTCTCTGTTATGGTTCCAAGATTCTCTGCGTAATATATGGACATACCATTGTACTGATAGGCATAGACCATAAGTTTCTCATACGCATGGCACAGAGGAAGAAAACTGAACGCTGTCTTACACCAAGGTGCGAATATTTTTGTAATGACCTTAACCTGCATCAGAATGTTTTTATGAGAGAGCATAACACCCTTAGGCAGTCCGGTAGTGCCTGATGTGTAGATAATGCAGCAAATGTCGTCCTCCTTTACAGAACTTTTAAGTTCCGCAATCTCACCCCGATGTTTGTCAAGGCTGTTTTTCCCCAATTCGGTAAGTTCCGCAAGATATTTATGACGCCCGCGGTCCTTGAATGTGTAGATACCTTTTATTGTGGGAACAGTAGGCAAAATACTCTCTATTTTGCGTAGTAGCTCCTCTCCCTCAGAGAACACATATACTATCTCAGCGTGATTGAGAATATATTTGTAGTCATCAATGCTAATTGTAGGGTAGATGGGTACAGGAATGGCGCCAATCTGCATAATACCCATATCAATCATATTGTACTCTGGACGAGAGGAACTGATGATGGCTATCTTGTCGCCTGGTTTTACGCCAATCTCCAAAAGTCCGGCGCTAATATAATCAGTAGTAGCAATATATTCATCTAGTGAATAACTATGCCACTCTCCATCCCTTTTGTATGAGAGTGCCTTTTGTTGCTCCGGATAAATCTCTTTGTATCTCTCTAATATGTCAAATAGTCTGGTTACTTCCATTCAACTAATTTTTCAACGCTTCTGAGCCACCTACAATGTCAATCAAATCATTTGTAATAACCTCTTGACGAGCACTGTTATATTGCTGTGTAATTTCAGCAAGCAGTTTCTGGGCATTGTCAGACGCAACCTGCATAGCAGTTGTACGTGCTCCGAATTCAGCTGTTGATGAATCAAGTAACGTTGCGTATAACATTATTCTAACAACAATAGGAACAAGATTCTCAACAAATACCTTTGCATCAGGCTCAACAAAGTACAAGCGACTTGAATTACCCGCCTCTGTCTCTATTGTAGGCAACGGAAGAAATTGGTCTGCGGTAGGAATCTGTACTCCTGCATTTTTAAAGTGGTTGTATAACAGTTCAACACGGTCACAATCACCGCCCACAAACATCTCTGTAAGTTTTACAGCAACGTCACTTGCAGATTGGTAATTTGGTTTTTCACAAAGATGAATATATGTATAGTCTATCTCAATACCATCTTTGCCTGTGAAATTGTTCTTTGCGTAATCAGCAATTTTCTTCCCTATAGGAATAATTAAAATCTGCTGACCTTTCGCCAGTTTTTCAGCAACTGTTTTGTTAAGCAACTTGTTGATATTTGAATTAAATGCTCCGCAAAGTCCTGTGCTTGAAGAAATTGCTAACAAAGCAACTCTCTTTACCTCACGTTCTTCAGAGAGTGACACACGGAAATTCTCATCATCAATTGAACCAAGGTATCTGGCAAGCACCTCTGTGAGTTTGTTTTTATACGGCACAGTCTGAAGGGTCTTGTCCTGCGCCTGATGTAATTTGGCGGAGGATACCATCTTCATAGCTGAGGTAATCTTATAAGTGGAGTTTACCGAGCCGATTCTTAAACGTATCTCTTTTAATGATGCCATTATTTATATTGCTTTGCAAGGTTTAGAGCCTCACTCTTCAGAATCTCTTTTATATTATCATCAATGTTACCTGCCTTCAGAACATCAAGAACATCTTTCCTATGTTTGACATTGAGCAACTCAAGGTATTGTTTCTCAAAATCAGCAACCTTATCCTCAGGTATGTCACGTAGAAGTCCGTTTGTTCCGCAGAACAGTATTGCAATCTGGTCCTCAGTTGCAAGAGGTGAGTATTGTGGTTGCTTAAGCAACTCAACATTCTTTCTTCCCTTGTCAAGAATAGCAACGGTAGCGGCGTCAAGTTCAGCACCAAACTTGCTGAACGCCTCCAACTCACGGTATTGAGCCTGGTCAAGTTTCAATGTTCCGGCAACCTTCTTCATTGATTTAATCTGTGCGTTACCACCTACACGTGATACAGATATACCAACGTTGATAGCCGGACGAACACCTGCGTTAAACAGACCTGATTCAAGGAATATCTGACCATCTGTAATTGAAATCACATTGGTTGGAATATAGGCTGAAACGTCACCAGCCTGTGTCTCAATGATAGGAAGTGCTGTTATGGAACCACCACCTTTGACCATATCCTTAATTGACTCAGGTACATCATTCATTGTGCGAGCCACATTATCATTGGCAATAATCTTAGCGGCACGCTCCAGAAGACGTGAGTGCAGGTAGAATATATCACCAGGATAAGCCTCACGGCCAGGTGGACGACGAAGAATCAAAGAGACCTCACGATATGCCACAGCCTGTTTTGACAAATCATCATATATAATAAGCACGTGACGGCCTGTGTCTCTGAAATACTCTGCTATAGCAACACCTGCGTATGGAGCGTAGAACTGCATTGCGGCAGGGTCTGATGCAGTTGCTGATACAACTATAGTGTATTTCATTGCATCATGTTTCTCCAATGTCTGAACAAGGTTGGCTATTGTTGAGCCCTTCTGACCAATGCCAACATATACACAATAGATAGGGTCACCACTCTCATAATTTGATTTCTGATTGATGATTGTATCTACTGCAATGGCGGTTTTACCAGTCTGGCGGTCTCCTATTATAAGCTCACGCTGTCCACGACCAATTGGAATCATAGCGTCAATTGCCTTAATACCTGTTTGAAGAGGCTCTTTTACAGGCTGACGGAAAATAACGCCAGGAGCCTTACGCTCCAGCGGCATCTCATACGCTTTACCCTCAATTGGTCCCTTGCCGTCAATAGGCTGGCCTAATGTGTTGATAACACGGCCAAGCATACCTTCTGACGCCATAATAGAGGCAATTCTCTTAGTTCTTTTAACTGTGAAACCCTCTTTGATTTGAGAAGTGACACCGAGTAGCACAATACCAACATTGTCCTCTTCAAGGTTTTGGACAATACCCATTGTGCCATTCTCAAATTCAACAAGTTCACTGGCTTGAACGTTATTCAGTCCGAATACACGAGCAACACCATCACTCACTTGAAGAACTTTGCCAATCTCTTCAAACTCTAGTTTCTCTTTGAAACCATCAAGTTTCTGTTTAAGAACACTTGATATTTCACTTGGTTTAATGTCCGGCATAATATTCCAGTTTCTTTAATTGTTCCTTAATGCTTGCATCTAAGCGTGTGTCCTCAATGTCAAGAATAAATCCCCCGATGAGACTCTCATCAATACGGGTGCGTATCTCAACTTTTGTGGAACCGCTCATGTCAGATATGTATTTCTTAATTGCGTCAACAGCCTCTTTTGAAAGTTCTGAGGCACAAGTAAGATTACTGATTACAATGTTATTCTCCTTACGGTATAGTTTCTCATACATACGTGCTATGGCAGGTATATAATCCTCACGATTCTCCTCAATGACAAACTTGAGGAATGCTGTTGTCTCTTTGCTTGGTTTGACCAACGCAGATGAGAGCAGGTCATGTTTCTCATCTTTTGAGATAGTGGGGGAGGCAACAGCCTCTCTCATCTGAGGGAAATCCTCAAACACCTTACCAAGCGCTATCATCTCATTATAGACAGTCTCAGCAACCTTCTTTTCATTCGCACTCATCAGAAGTGCTCGTGCGTACCGTATGGATATTTTTCCGCTATTCATATAAAATTAACTTGCGGGAGTGTTTTTCTCCATTGAAGAGAGCAGTGAGCTTACATAGTTGCTCTGGGCTTTTTTGTCAGCGAGTTCCTTTTTAAGAACTTTCTCTGCCATCTCAATTGAGAGAGCCGCCACCTCTTGTCTCAACTCTTTTATAGCATCCTCCTTGTCACGCTTGATTTGCTCATTTGCGGCTTCAATAATCTTTGCCGCTTCAGATTCAGCCTTAGCCTTAGCCTCCGCAATCATCTTTTGGTTCAGTTCCTTTGTCTCTTGAACCATCTTGACTTGCTCTGCCTGAGCCTCCGCTATAATCTTATTTCCCTTCTCTTGCAATGATTCCAGAGTCTTTACAGCCTCATCAGCCTTGCGGAGAGAGTCTGCAATATGCTCCTGACGCTTGGTTATGGATTGCATTATTCCAGGCCATGCGAATTTTGCGAGTACGAAGAACAGTATGCTGAACGCCACAAGCATCCAGATAACCAGTCCTGACTCAGGTAGGAATAGATTCATAAACTACTTTTTTAATTTAATTGAATTTCCACAAATCAGGCGGAGCGGATACTCCGCCTTGAATATGGAGTTCTGTTGCATTACATCAAAATTGCCAATGCACAGATAATGATAGCAAACAGTGTAACGCCCTCAATAAGAGCGGCAGCGATAATCATACTTGAACGGATATCACCAGCTGATGCCGGTTGACGTGAGATAGCTTCCATTGCTGTACTACCAATACGTCCGATACCAAGTCCTGCACCGATAATAGCGATTGCCGCACCAAGGCTGGCACCTACTTTTGCTAATGCTGCGCCTGCTAAGGCGGCTTCAAGAATAACACTTAACATAATAAATATAATTAAAAGTTAGTAATAATTTATATAATTGAAAATTGAAAATTATTTTCCACAATCTGTTCCTCCCTTTAGGGAGGTTAGGAGGGAACTTTTCTTTCTTCTTTCTTCTTTTTTATTTTGCACTCTCTTCTTTCTCTTCGTGTGCCAATCCAATGAATATGGCTGAAAGCATTGTGAATACGTATGCCTGAATGAACGCCACAAGCAACTCAAGGCAGTACATAAACAGAGAGAATGCTATAGAGACAACTGACACTCCTGCTCCCACAGCCACGCCCATAGCGGCTGAGAATATGAATATCAGACAGATTAACACCAATATAATCATATGCCCCGCAAATATGTTGGCGAACAACCTTATCATAAGGGCTATAGGCTTTGTAAGAGTTGATATAATCTCAATAAGAGGCATCAGAGGTATGGGAGCCTTCAGGAACACCGGCACCTCAGGCCAAAGAATATCTTTCCAATACTCACGAGACCCGAATATGTTGGTAATAAGGTATGTGAATAGGGCAAGTACCATTGTTATTGAGATATTACCTGTAAGGTTAGCTCCAAACGGGAATATTGGAATCAACCCCATAAGGTTATTCAGCAAAATAAAGAAGAATACCGTGAGCAGATATGGGGCGAATCTTGCTTTCTGTGCTCCAAGCGCCGGTTCAAGTATGTCTGCGTCAAGGTATAGTATCACAGCCTCAAGCATATTGTGCCCTTTGGAAGGAACTCCGTATGGATTTTTCTTATACCAACAGCCCATTGGCACAAATATTATAATAAGTATTGCGCAAGAGAGCAGTAGGGCGAATACGTTTCTTGTTATTGAGAGGTCAAACGGACGCACCTCCTCACCTGCCGCATTCAACTCCACAATCTTTCCATCATAATTGCCGCCTTTTGCAATGTGGAAGCCCTCATAGGTCTGCCCGTGAGCCACTTTGTTTGAGCAGAATATGAACCAACCTCTCTCGGCGCTCCTTACAATTACGGGAAGCGGAACAGAGATAGGATGACCGTTAATCTCTGTTATATGGTATTCGTATGCGTCACCAATGTGTGAGAATATGGTCTCCACCACATTAAACTCCTCCTTTTCCTCAGTCTCAGCCTCCTGAGCGAATAGACCGTTTGAAAACAGAAGTGCGGTGAAAAATAATGATATGTACTTTATATATTTAATCATTTTCTGCTGTAGCCGTTTGACTTTTATTCCCTTTCAATTGTTTTGCCGTAAGTGCTGTCTCTATTATCAGAAATGTGAAATAGTATGCGGCAACCCTTATTGGTATCCAAACATTAACTGTTTCAGTTATAACAACATATATGAAAAGTGGTAATATGACAATAAATAACTTAACCGCTTTATATATGAAGAAATCCCTGATTCCTTTTCTTCCGTTGGCAAAAGTGTCAATGTTAAGGCAATATATTATTTGAATTGCAGTATAAACAGATGTTATGACTGCGTAATATATTGAATATGACCTTGACAACGCAAATTGCTCTATTCCACACAAGAGTAACTCTAACCCTAATATTACCACGATGGTTAGGAGATACCCGTTTGTGATTTTTTTACTCTTTGTCATCTAATTCAATACAAGCCGTGGCAACATTGTCACTAATCTCCACAAATCCACCTTTAATATTGAATGAAAGTTTCTCTCCGCCCTCTTTCTCCTGAACAGAGATAACTCCCTTTTCAAGAATTGAGACAATAGGAGCGTGATTTTCCAGAGCGGTGAAACTACCTTGTACAGAGGGAACTGTTACGGAGTATGCGCTGCCTGAATATACGCTTTTGTCTGGTGCTATAATTGAAACTTGCATAATCTTGCGTTATGAATTTATTTTTGTCCTGCCTCGGCAAGCAATTTCTTTCCTTTCTCTATTGCGTCATCAATTGTACCCACAAGGTTGAACGCCGCCTCAGGATACTCATCACACTCACCATCCATAATCATATTGAATCCACGGATAGTCTCCTCAATAGGAACAAGCACACCTTTAAGACCTGTGAACTGCTCCGCTACGTGGAACGGCTGAGAAAGGAATCTCTGCACACGGCGTGCGCGGTGTACGCAGAGTTTGTCTGCCTCTGATAATTCCTCCATACCAAGAATGGCTATGATGTCCTGTAACTCCTTATAGCGTTGAAGCAATTCAATAACCCTCAATGCCGTATTATAATGTTCCTCACCTATTATATTAGGGTCAAGAATACGTGATGTTGAGTCAAGAGGGTCAACGGCAGGATAGATACCAAGCTCAGCAATCTTACGGCTCAACACTGTGGTTGCGTCCAAGTGTGAGAAAGTGGTTGCCGGTGCAGGGTCGGTAAGGTCATCGGCAGGAACATATATAGCTTGTACTGATGTAATAGAACCGTGCTTTGTTGATGTTATACGCTCTTGCATCTGTCCCATCTCTGTTGCAAGTGTAGGTTGGTAACCTACGGCAGACGGCATACGGCCAAGAAGTGCTGAAACCTCAGAACCAGCCTGCGTGAAACGGAATATGTTGTCAATGAAGAAGAGAATGTCATTTCCCTTGCCATCTTTGCCAGACTCATCACGGAATGACTCAGCAACCGTAAGTCCTGAAAGAGCGACAGAGGCACGTGCTCCAGGAGGCTCGTTCATCTGACCGAAGACGAGTGATATCTTACTGTTCTGCAATGCGTTTTTGTCAATTTTTGTAAGGTCCCAATCTCCTTGCTCCATACTCTTCTTGAACTCCTCTCCGTAATCAACTACATTTGATTCAAGCATTTCACGAAGCAGGTCATTACCCTCACGTGTACGTTCACCAACGCCTGCGAACACACTGTAACCGCCGTGACCTTTAGCAATGTTATTGATAAGTTCCATAATAAGAACGGTCTTACCAACACCTGCGCCACCAAACAGACCAATCTTACCACCTTTCAGGTATGGCTCCAAAAGGTCAATAACCTTGATACCGGTGAAGAGTACCTCACTACTTGTAGCCAAATCCTCGTATGTAGGCGGCTGACGGTGGATAGGGTAACCATCTTTCTTGTCAAGGTCTCCTATACCGTCAATGGCGTCACCTGTCACATTAAGCAGACGACCCTTAATCTGACTGCCTATAGGCATTGTTATAGGGGAGCCAAGCGGGGTTACCTCCATACCTCTGACAAGTCCGTCAGTGGAGTCCATTGCAATTGTTCTGATTGAGTTTTCCCCGATGTGCTGCTCGCACTCAAGAATAAGTTTGTTACCGTTACTCCTGATGATTTGAAGCGCATCGTGGATTTTTGGAAGGGCATCACCTCCTTTTTCAAAGTAAATGTCCACTACCGGACCTATTACTTGGGTGATTGTGCCAGTTGTTTGAGCCATATAAGTATATGTTTATATATTTTTACTAAAAACCAAGTCCAAAGTTACAGTTATTTTTTTACAGAACAAAGATTTTACTCTGAAAAATTATTGATTATTGAAAAATAGAACTGTTTGACGTCATCCCATTTATAAAATACATCGTTAATTGCCTGTAGGGGCAGATGACACTCACGTTCATTAAGCATAATTTTCACAAGCACTGGCTCGCCCGCCTTCTTACTCTTAAAGAAGATTAGTTGTATGTTACAAGCCATAGGGAAAATGTTGTACGCGCGCCAGTTGTCAGCCACACTCTCCATATCATCTGTAACATAGTAGTAGTCATTAAGACGCATAAGCATTGCAAGTGGCAGGAGAACACTGTCGTGTCCGAAACGCATTGTAGCGGCTATAGTGTCACTCTTGATTGCCTCATCGGCTGTCTCAATAATGTTTCTCAACAAGTTACAGTGGACGTATGGCTTCATCTGTTTTGTCTGAACGCTTGGTCCGCACTCCAAATACCAGTTGACATTTGAAATAGCCCAATTGTCATAACACTCCTCCTTTGTAAATAGGTACATTAAATCTATGTCGGTGTCAACATTCTGTAGGTTTGACGCAACCTCCCATAGAGAGCGGTATATCTTCTCTTTTTTCAATATTTTTGAGAGTGTGTCAGGGTATGAGTTAAATAACTCTCCTACAAGACGGTTTGGGTGGATGTGCTTTTCAGAGAATTCTTTTTTTGTCTCTTTTACCTCAGGCAGAGAGCCATATTTGCTGTTGATTGGGTTGAACCAATGGTTCATATAGTACATATCGTGTTTGGAAGCGTCCATAAACAGGTTAAGTTTAGGATTTCCCGTCATAAGAACCGATGTCTCCGCAAACATTGACAGAATGCTTCTTATGACATCAGTGGAACGTACATCCAAAGTTTTCTCTCCTTTAAATACTTCAGGAAAGTTCTTTAACATTCTTTGAGCCACTCCTTGATGTTGATTGAAGCCTTTTTTTGTGAGATCTCCATAACGGTCTTTTGCCAAGGTACATACAGAATCCAACTTGTTCATTGCCGCTTTCCCCTCAGAGGTAAGCAGTCCTAATGAATCCGCTCTGTGAAAAATCTGTTGTGGCTTTAAATAGTCATTTTCATTGATGAGGAATCGGGAACCGTGCCTGTGATATGAACTTATGTAGAAAGGTTTATATCCCTTTGGAGCCTTGGTGTAGATAACGCCGTACGGCTCAGGGTATAGTAGATAGTTTCCACACGATAGGTTGATATTCTCATAAATCTCCTCTCTTGCCGTCTTTGCCAGCAGAGAGACACTGAAGAATAACAGAATAGGTAGTAGTAGTTTTTTCATTGGTGAATCGGTTAATCGGTGATTTGAAATCAGTTAAAAGTTAAAAAAGAAAAGTTAAAAGTTCCTCCCTGGGGGGAGGTTAGGATGAGCCACTTTTCTTTTTTCTTTTTTCATTTTTAACTAAAATGTGTATAGCATTTTATAAAGTCTCTGCACGGGCAGTCCCATAACATTGAAGTATGAGCCTACAATCTTTTCAATGCCAATATATCCTATCCACTCCTGAACGCCGTATGAACCAGCCTTATCAAACGGCTTGTAGAAATCAACATAATGCTCAATCTCTTCAAGTGTTAATGTGGCAAATGTAACCTCAGATGTTGCACTGAAAACCTGACGTTTCTGTTTTGTTTGGATACATACACCGGTAATGACCTGATGGGTGTTGCCTGACAGATGCTGAAGCATAGCAATTGCCTCAGTTCTGTCTTTAGGCTTGCCAAGCATCTGATTGTCAATCAGGACCACTGTATCTGCGGTAATGGCAAGTGTGTTGTCTTGCATCTGAGGCATATAGGCGTCAGCCTTTTTGGTTGCTATATAAATAGGTATCTCCGCTCCTTGTATTGAGGAAGGGTATGTCTCATCAGTATCAACACTTGTTGATGTAAAGTCAATCTCCAAACCTTTGAGCAGTTCTCTGCGTCGTGGCGATTGTGACACAAGAACCACATTGTAATTCTTTAGTCTATTTTTCAATAACATAATTTTACAAGTTAAAAGTTGAAAGTTAAAAGTTGAAAGTTAATTTTCAATTTTCAATTTTCAATTAAATAAGCATCTTGAACACAATACTATAGCACAATCCTAAAACCATAATTATTTTGAGTGTCATACTTGCCGAAGCGAATCCTGATTTGCAGCGAGCCATCCATAACTGACCTATGAAAAAGAGAAGGAAAGCAACAAGTATTACAGAAAAGGAGAGTGTTGTGTTGTCATTCTCAAAAGGAATGAGGAATATAGGACTTACTCCGGTCCACCCGCATATAACGGCGGTGAAGTAGCCAATAAGGGCAATTGTAATTGCTGTGATAACTGTAATGATTATCTTGCTAGCCTTCTCTCCCCAGACAATAGGCATTGTGCGGCACTCCATCTCACGGTCTCCCTCTGTATCCTCAATATCCTTGACCATCTCACGCATAAGAGTTAGTTGGAACGCGAAAAGTCCGAAACCTATTGTCCATATATATATACAAGGTATTACACCTCCTAAGAAGAGGGTGGTGAGGTCTTTCTCAAACTCAGGCAGTAATGTAATGTTCTCCTGATATTTAATGAAAAGAGCTTTGTTTGCCACATAGCCCACTAAAAACACGCACAGGAACGTGCATAACGCTATCATAAAGTTTCCTAAAAGCAGTTGTCGTTTGTAACTTGAGGAGTAGAACCATAGTAACCCCGATACGCCAGCGTATATAAATACCAATGTTATGTTTTTGAGCAGAACGGCAAGTACTATTCCCGCAATGTTTCCAATAATGAGCAGGGTTTGGAAATATGTGGCTGCCTGTGCTCTTGTAACTCCGTGACCTACAATTACTTTTGACGGGCGGTTTATCTCATCAATCTTGGTGTCAAAGTAATCATTTATTACGTACCCCGATGCCGCAATGGTAACTGTGGCTATAAGTTCCAAAGCGAATATAAGCCAGAAATTATCAAAACTGACAT
This sequence comes from Candidatus Enterocola sp., assembly GCA_045617165.1. Taxonomy (GTDB): domain Bacteria; phylum Bacteroidota; class Bacteroidia; order Bacteroidales; family Paludibacteraceae; genus Enterocola. The sequence continues at coordinate 22,747 of JAZLIE010000007.1, forward strand.
TGTATGTGGTCATTATGGGGTTTATGATACAGAACTGCATCAAACACACCACAGCAATAATTATTGCTATGTTTATGGGGCGGATTAACTTAATGTAGTTACGCATATACAATTAGTAATTAGTAATTAATATTCTCATTATTTCACTTTTGTTAAAA
>JAZLIE010000008.1:0-18174 GCA_045617165.1 Candidatus Enterocola sp.
GGGGTGATAGAAGGGGGGAAGGAAGAGCAGATGTCATCATTTGCCGCATCTCTAAAACAATATGGCGGAATTGAAACACCCATACCAAATGACTGGATGGAAGCGTTTGAGTCGCTTAGAATGATACTTGAGAGACAGATGGGTGGGCGTAGTAGCAGGATTGTTTTTATTGATGAGTTGCCTTGTTTTGACAGCAATGGCTCAAAATTTGTTATGGCATTGGGACACTTTTGGAACACTTATGCAAGTAAACATAGTGATGTGAAGCTTATTGTTTGCGGTTCTGCTACATCGTGGATGGTAAAGAATATAATTGACAATCATGGAGGTTTACACAATCGAATTACACATGAAATGCACTTACGCCCTTTCACGTTAAGTCAGACGGAAGATTACCTGACGGCTGCTGGTTTTAATTGGGACAGGCTTTTGGTGGCACAATGCTATATGATAATGGGAGGCATTCCGTATTACCTGAGTCTTCTAAAACCACAGGAAAGCCTGGCACAGAATGTTGACCGTCTTTTTTTTAGTCCCGATGGCGAGATGAAACGTGAGTTCAACCGCTTGTTTGGTTCCCTTTTTAAATCACCTCAGAAGTATATTAGGGTTATAGAACTGCTTGCTACAGCAAAAAAAGGACTTACACGTACACAAATCGCTGAAAAACTTGGGAAGGAAAGTGGTGGCGGTTTGACTGAAATGTTGCGTAACCTCCAATACTGTGATTTTATTAGATTGTATAATGTAAAGGAGAATAAAATAAAGGAGAAAAATGGTATATATCAACTGATTGATTTCTTCACAATCTTTTATATTATGCATGGCAGTAAAAAAACAACAGATTCGCACTATTGGAGTAATATGCTGCTGACATCCACGGTTAATACTTGGTTAGGTCTCTCTTTTGAACGTCTGGCTATGACGCACATGGAAAATGTAAAACATGCTCTTGGTATTGACGGAATACATACGGAATACTATTCGTGGCGTAGCAAGAATAGCAGTAATGGAGCCCAGATTGACATTGTAATTGAAAGAGCTGATAAAAACACCAATATCTGTGAGGTTAAGTACTCTGAAAATGAGTATGTGATAACAAAGAGTGACAATGAGAGTATGAAACGCAAAATAGCCGATTTTAAAGAGGAAACCTGCATGCGTGGTGGTGTTATACCTACATACATTACAACGTACGGGTTGAAAAGCAATACATACTCCTCGGGTGTGCTGGCTCAATTGACTTTGAATGACTTGTTTGTTGGTTGAGTTTATTTTCTTATCTAAGCACGTTTCCAACGCCTACAACGTTAATTTTATAAAAAAAATTAAATTTTTTTGTTTTTGCACATAACTTTATCTAACTTTGCAGTCCGATTTTTCCAACAGGTATATGAAGCAGTCCCGCGTTGGGGCTCACCTCAGGAAGGTACCTATAAAAACATTTTTATATTATGTACGCTATTGTTGAAATTGCAGGACAGCAGTTTAAGGTTGAGAAAGACCAGACACTGTTTGTTCATCGTTTGAACGAGGAACGTGGCGCAAAAGTTGAATTTGAGAAGGTTCTTCTTATTGACGCTGACGGTAAAGTAAATGTAGGCACTCCTACAGTTGAGGGCGCTAAGGTTGTAGCCGAGGTTGTCTCTCACGTCAAGGGTGACAAAGTGATTGTGTTCAAGAAACGTCGCCGTAAAGGTTACAGAGTAAAGAACGGTCACCGTCAATGCTTTACAGAGATTGTAATTAAAGATGTTGTAGCTTAAAGTAAAGAAAGGGTAAAGAAATGGCACACAAAAAAGGACAAGGTAGTTCACAGAACGGTCGTGAGTCAGAGAGCAAACGACTTGGTGTTAAAATCTTTGGCGGTCAATTTGCTAAGGCTGGCAACATTTTAGTACGTCAACGCGGTACAGTTCATCACCCGGGTGAGAACGTTGGTATGGGCAAAGACCACACTCTTTTCGCTCTTATTGACGGAACTGTAGTCTTCCGTAAAAAGAAAGATGACCGCTCTTACGTATCAGTGCAAGCGTAGAACAATTAGCAATTAGTAATTAGCAATTAGTAATTATTAGTTGTTAGTTTGCGAATTAGGGAGTTCAGAAATGAATTCCCTTTTTTTCAATTAGTAATTAGCAATTAGTAATTAGCAATTAACTATTAACTATTAACTATTCTTTTTTCTTTTTTAACTTTTCACTATTTATTTATTACCTTTGCACTCTAAAGACTAGAACTATGCTCACATTAAAGTACATTACAGAGAATTTTGATGACGCCGTAGCACGTTTGAATAAAAAACATTTTGACGGCAGAGAGATTTTAAGCAAGGTTGTTGAGTTTGACAGTGACCGTAAGGCTACCCAGACAAAACTTGACGGAATTCTTAATCAGATAAAGGTACAGTCGGGCAAGGTGGGTGAGATGATGAAGAAAGGTATGCAGGCTGAGGCTGTCAAGATACGTGAGGAGGTTGCCTCGCTTAAGACTCAGACCGCTGAACTTGACAAGCGTATGAGTGATGACATAGAGAAAATCACAAGTCTGCTTCTTACCGTTCCTAATATTCCAAATGACACCGTGCCGGAGGGTTATGGGGCGGAGGATAACAAGGTTGAGAGAATGGGCGGCGTTGTTCCTGAACTTGGCGCTGACGCTCTGCCGCATTGGGAACTTGCAAAAAAGTATGACCTCATAGATTTTGACCTCGGGGTAAAGATTACTGGTGCCGGTTTCCCTGTTTACAAGGGGTGGGGTGCAAGGCTCCAGCGTGCTCTTATAAATTTCTTCCTCGATGAGGCTCGTGCTGCCGGCTATCAAGAGATTATGCCGCCAACCGTAGTTAATGAGGCATCGGGGTACGGGACAGGACAATTGCCTGACAAAGAGGGACAGATGTACCACTGCGGTCTTGATAACCTCTATCTGATTCCTACCGCTGAGGTCCCTGTTACAAATATCTACCGCGATGTCATTCTTAATGAGAAAGACCTTCCTATTAAAAATTGTGCTTATACACAGTGTTTCCGCCGTGAGGCTGGCAGTTATGGCAAGGATGTGCGCGGACTTAACCGTCTGCACGAGTTCTCAAAGGTTGAGATTGTGCGCATAGATACTCCTGAGCACTCTTATCAGAGCCTTGATGAGATGATTGCCCACGTTGAGAACCTTGTCACAAAACTTGAACTGCCGTACAGAATTCTCAGACTTTGCGGTGGAGATATGTCATTCACCTCCTCAATTACATTTGATTTTGAGGTCTTCTCCGCAGCGCAGCAGCGTTGGCTTGAGGTCAGTTCTGTCTCTAACTTTGAGAGTTATCAGGCTAACCGACTTAAATGCCGTTACCGTACCGCTGACAAAAAGACACAACTCTGCCATACGCTTAATGGTAGCGCACTTGCTCTGCCACGTATAGTAGCCGCTCTGCTTGAGAATAATCAGACTCCGGAGGGAATTCGTATTCCTAAGGCGTTGCAGCCATACGTAGGCACTGGGTTGATTAATAATTAAGGTGCAAGCCGAATGCAGAAGCAAAATTTATTTTGATTATGCTGAGGCGAAGCCCTTAATCACGAGCGAAGCGAGTAATTAGTAAATCACCGAATCATTGATTTGGTGATTTTTTTATTATTCAGGCGTTCCCCATTGAAAATATGATCTCAAAAAAATTGTGCGGAATAAAAAAATATTCCTAAATTTGTACTTACACTCCGTGCCACAACTGGATGGTGACAGGCTGTGTGAGAGAAAGAAATTAACAATTTAAAATCATATACTTATGAAAAAACGATTACTTTTTGTTTTGTTGGCTGCGTTCCTTTCTGCAAGGTTCTGCAATGTTATGGCCGATGAATTGACAAAGACCGATGCTCAACAGGTATGGTTGCAGAGTCCGGGTCTTATGCGTATCATATTGGTGTCAAGCGTGGGTATTGATGACACGTATGAGGATGGATTCAGAATGCTCTATTTTGATAGTGATGGTGATGTGTGGAATACGTGTGGTAGTGATGATTGCGCTTCTTCAATTGGTTGGGGTAGCGTTGGTGGTAGTGTAAACAATATTTTTGATGTGTGGAGAAACACCGGCAGTTGTATGTATTTAACAAAAAAAGGGAAGCCGGGATTAGACCTTGAGGCTATGAATGCGGAATTAGGGTTTTCTTCTTCTTGTTATATTGATCGTGTGGGTTGGAGGGAAGCATTCCACTCCGGCACATCTGGTGATAGAAGATATTGGAATTATCAATGCGCGTCAGGAACACCTAGAAAACTTAATATTTTCTGGCATATGCCTGAAGATGCCAAGAAGTTGTCCCAAATACAAATTACTGCGGATATAAAGGCTTCAATATCTAAAAAAGGTGATAGTGATGGGCATTACTTTGACGATCATACATATGATGTTAAAAGAATATTTACCATTGCAACAGCGGGACCTGACCCAATGGTGCCTACATCGGCTTTTGCAATAGAGAACGGAGATACGGAATCGGCACCTGGAAAAATGATGTGTCCTATAATATCTCAAACAGGTGTGACTTTAGATTGGTATAAAATATACATTAATGGTGCGACAGACGGGAACAAACATACATTGTCAGGGAATAATAGAAATGCCTATGTTTCCATATCAGACACTCCTCAAACAGTATATTTTGAGGTTGGCGGTAATTCCATAGATGGAATAGAAGGACATAATTTTGAAGGATTTATGTCTAATACAATAACTGTTCCTGCATATCACAGATTATACGATGTAAAGGCTGCCTGGAATACGGAGTCCAAAACAGGTCTGAATGACGGCTCGGTAAAAATCAGTTGGAGTATAAAGAACGCTGCGGAAGATGATTATATGAATAGTGATGTTTTTGTTGTTGAGCGTGACACATTGGCTGATTTCAGTACTGCACAGACAATTGGCAGTGTCAATTATGAGGTAGGTAAGGAAAATTATGAATTTGTAGATGAGACCGAAGTGATCAAGCGTCAGAAAACCTCAGGTGGCAAATATTACTACCGTGTATATAGAGGATCAGCGTCATTCTGGACAAATAAGCAGACAGTGGATAATTCAGGTCTCGGAGGCAGAACCTCAATTGATGTACCCGGAGTTAAGCAATCTGCAATAACCAGCGGCTCAGCGACAGCGGCAGGAGATTGGGCTGAAACACGCAAAATAAACATTGCCTCAGAGGTAAATGCAGGTTCAGGTCTCTATTGGGATACGGAGAGAGTAAAGATGTTTTTGGTAAAACGTATAATTTCAGGTACAGATACCATTGCCGCTGAGATTCTTATTCCAGATGAAAACATCAAGTTTGAAAATAATAGTTATAAGGTTACCTATACAGATGTGGCTGATATAGCGTGCAAGCGATACATATACAGCCTTAAATTTGACGTGTCAAACAGTTTGCTGCCTCTTTCCGATGCGGCTGACAAAGAAGTGAAGGCTGTAGCGGACACCTCTTTCTACTTTAATGACGGAATGACTATGGATAAACTGTCCGCTACATATAATGAATCGGCGGATATGATATCATTGACTTGGGATACCAAAGGCGGAGAGTTTGAAACTTATACCGTTTTCCGTCAGAACAGTGATTCATTTGAAAAAATAGGTGAGACAAATGAAAAAAACTATATAGACAGAGCGGCTCCTATAGGTGTGGAGTGCCAATATAAGGTGGTGGGACAGTTGGTGTGTGACAGGGTTGTGAAGGACTCACTGACCATTACAGGTCGCAGAAGCGAGTACGGTTCCATAAGTGGACACGTAACATACCCGGACGGCTCAGCGTGCGGTGGAGTTACAATTAGTGTGTTTGTAGATGATATAATGGAGGCGTTGCGTAAAACTGTAACTAATAAAGATGGTTCTTACACCATTGACAGTCTGAATATAATGGAGCATAATACATTTACAGTTCACCCTTCTGATGACTATAACAGCACATTCAATACTCTTGCAGGAGTAGAGGGAGATATTGTTGTCGCTCTTGCCGGTACAGATGTCTCCACCGCATACGCAACCAATATCAGTTTCATAAACACTTCAGTGCATAAGTTCAGCGGTCGTGTTCTATATGACCACTCCACAGTTCCTGTACAAAATGCCTTGTTTAGAGTAAATGGGAACATAGTTATAAACAAAACAGGTGAGCCTGTAAAGACCGATGCATCAGGAAACTTCTCATTGCTTGTACCGGCAACAGAGGGGTATGGACACGGAACAACAACAGTACAGGTGTTCAAGGAAGGTCATAATTTTGCAAATGAGGGTTTCTTTACTGATGAAAACGGTCATAGTGAAATGAAAATTATAGAGGATGTGGCAGGCCAACGCATATATGACGAAACCAAAGTAACACTGATTGGACGTGTTACGGGAGGCAAGATAGAGGGAGATAAACCGTTGACATTACAAAAGGGGTCAATTAACACACTTGGAGACAGCATTACTCTTGTATTTGAGTTGGAGGGGGACAAAATATCCCATTTGATACATTACCCGACAGACCCTGACATTAAGGTTAAGGATACTGTATATACCCACATTGATGAGGAGTACAAAACTACAATGCACACGGAGTTGAAACGCATAACCATACATCCTGACCCTGTTACAGGTGAATATATGGTTGAGTTGTTCCCTGTAAAGTATAAGATAGTTCAGGCTACGGCAGAGGGCTACTCAACTCTGTTCCCTGTGGGTATGACATCACAGGTTCTTGACTTGACCAATAGCGTAACCCCAATGGGTTCCATATCTAATCCATTCACTGGAAACGATTTGGTTTACAATGATATCTACTCCATTACATATCGTGCCCCGATAGAGTTGATATACAGCCAATTGTTATATGGTATGCCAAAGGATTATTTGGGAGAGGAGCGTATGAGCCTTATTACATACAATGGTATGGACACAACAATCAACATTGTCAAGCACGACACAATAGATAATGTGGTCAATGTAAGTTATATGTTCAACTATCCTGTGTTCAAGTCAAATCAGACATATATGCTCTCCGTAACGGCAAGGGAGAATTACTACTATAACAACAACAAGTCAGAGGCACGTCAGTGGCATGTTGATTTGGAAGATGGTGATATAGTGATGTTTAACGGAATGAGCGTAAATGGTGAAACATTGACCGCACCAATCAATAAGGCAACTAAGAGCGCCACCTTTATATATAAGGTGGACAATCCGTCATTTGTGCTTGGCGGAGAGGATGGCTTGCGGCAGTTGGAACTACGCATTGACCAGGAGGGTCTGTATGTCTATTCAACACCTATAAAGGGGTATATTATGGCTTCAAGGTTAAAGGGAACATCAACAGTCCAGACACTTGATGAGCAGATTAGTGTCTCAGATGTTCTAAGAGACCCGTATGGAGCAAACAGTTATGCATACGTTGAGAGTGGAACTACATACAGTGCTATATATAATTATGATCTTGAAATTACTGCAGGTATTAGTTTGGAAGCAACAAATGGAGAAGACTCTTGGACTGTTACCGGATTAGTGGCGGCACCTATGGGGGCGGGAGCAGAGACTCAAACAAGCACTGCTCATGTAGAGTCTAATTCAAAGGAATATTTTGAAACTACTGTAAAAACAGGTTATAAGAGACACGAAGTTGCTGAATATACATTTACAACCGCAGAAAAAATCACCACATCAAATGACCCTCTTATGGTAGGTTCTGATGCTGATGTGTATATAGGTGCAAGCAGTCAGACATACGCCGCTATGACAGATGCGGTGGTAATAATGGACAGCACTACCTATAAACAGTGTCAGCCAATGTTTGAAGCGGGAAAGGCACATCTGTTGGCTGAGCCAACTGATGATGCGCCATACTACTTGGTAGTAAGGGAACAGATGGAAATAGGAAGAAAATTACCTGTTAAATTTGTATATACACAAACCTACATTTTAGGTACACTTATTCCAAAATGCTATCAGGAGCGTAACTCGCTGCTTATGGTAGGCAGTCAGGATGACTCATATTGGCAGAACCTTGCAAATGGGACTAAAAAATCTGTTTACCATAGCCTTGTAGGTGTTGATGAAGAGTCATTTGGATTGGAAGGAAACTATAAATGGTACAAGCCTGAAGATTCTGAGGGTATATTTACAGATGAGGTGGCACAATACAATTCTCTGATTGCACAGTGGTATTTGGCTGTGGCAAATAATGAAAAGAAGAAATATACTGCCATACTTACGGGTAAACCTACGAATACATATTCATTGACATCAGATACAGAGATAAGTTACAGTAACAAGGCTGAACTTGCGTCAGGGCATACTGACGGTTGGATGTGGGATCCATTGGCTGAAGCCATACCAGAAGGAATAGCTTCTATATTTAAAGATCTGAAAAAGAAAATAAAGGTTGATAATAAGTTTTTATCTTTTGAAATTGAATTAAATATCAGCCCTATTGGTAATGTTAATTTCACTGAAACCCCTGAACGTAAGAAAGGCTTCTCAAAGGAGGCTGGATTTGTGTTGCAGACCACTGATTACAGTTATGAGGATATAGGAGTATATTTCCTTGAAAGTAACAGTTTTGTGGAAGGTGATGATTACAAGGATGTTTATGATGATGCGAAAGGTGGAAAACACACATACAGTGGAACTGATGATGATGGTGAACATTACGTGGATTTCGTATTCGCACGCCTTGGAGGAGCCACCCGTTGTCCGTATGAGGATGCTGATGTTACCAGAGTATATATGCCAGGTACACAACTCGCCCCGGCAACACTGCGTATAGATAACCCGACTGTTACAATAAATACAAGGGAGATAGGCAATGTTCCAATGGACCAGCCTGCGGTGTATGAACTTACTATAAGCAATGAGTCAGACATAACATTTGAGAATGACTTTATGGCGACAACATTCACCCTCCGTCAGGACGAAGCCTCCAACAGGGACGGTCTTGTAATAAGCGTAGACGGCTCCTTAATCAAGGGAGGTCTTAATTTCTCATTGTTCCCGGGCGAGTCAATAAAGAAAACGATGGAGGTGAAACGCGGCAAGGCATACGACTATGAGGATATTGGCTTGATACTGCGTTCTGATTGTGATTTCTTTATGCAGGACACAGCCAAGTTCAGCGTTCATTACCAGCCTCTGTCAACTCCTGTAAATATGGCGTTGCCTGTAAAGAACTGGATACTCAACACCCTGTCACCAAAGGATGAGACAGGCTACTACACCCCTGTTGAGATAGACGGCTTTGATATTAACTATGACGGCTTTGACCACATAGACCTTCAGTACAAACTGAACACAGAGAGTGATGACAATTGGGTTACACTATGCTCATTCTATGCAGACAGCACCCTGTATGAGAAGGCAAGCGGCAACAAGGAGATGATAGTGAACGGTCAGATAAAGAACTACAAGTTCTACGGAGAGCGTGACCCTATGGAGCAGAAGTATGACTTGCGTGCTGTCAGCTACTGTAGGTTCGGCAGTTCATTCATAACACGTCCTTCAGAACTGAGGAGCGGTCTTAAGGATACCCGCCGTCCGCAACTGTTTGGCGTAGCCACACCTGCTAACGGAATATTGGGAGTAGGAGACTACATATCAATTCCGTTCAGTGAGAACATTGCGGCAAATTACTTGGATGAGGACAACAACTTTGAGATAACCGGCTACACTAACACCTCACAGATAACCAACACCACGTCACTGCGGTTCTTGGGCAATGAGTCAAGTTATGCTGCAACCTCACTGTCAAGAGACCTTTCAAACAAGAACTTCAGTGTTGACTTTATGGTTAAGCCTGATGCTGCAAGCAGTATGACATACCTTATACAAGGCAACAAGGACGCCTACTTTGCAATAGAGCAGGTTAAGGATGAGAAGGACGGAAAAATGTATCTGTATGTGGAGAACTCCAAAAAGGACACAATGTGTGTCACCAAATCAGTGGCTCTTGAAAAACTATATATCAATGAATGGAACCATATAGTGGTAACATACGAGAATGAATCAGGTGAGGTTAATTTGTATGTTAATGATGAAATGGTGAATGAAGAAACTGGAAACGGAGCGGTAAGTTTGAACGGATACAAGGGAACAGGACCTGTATGGTTAGGCAGACACTTTGAGAAGAAGGAAAATCCGTTCAAAGGCTGTATGCTTGAGGCCCGTTTATGGAGCAAGGTGCTGTCACAGTATGAAGTGGAAGCATTGGCAAACAAGAAACTTACAGGCTATGAAGATGGTCTTGTGGCATACTATCCACTGAACGAGGGTAAGGGCAAGATTGCAAAAGATATGGCAGGAGGGGTAGTGATGACGCTCAACAACACAGAGTGGACATACCCTGAGGGCAAGTCAATACCTGTTAAGGATAAGTCACTGAAATTGAAGGGAGACTTCTTCAGCGTGCCTGAAGGCGGTGACTTCACCTACACAATGTGGTTTAAGGTTGATACAAAGCCACAAGCGGGAGACTCACTGAACCTGCTTTCATCAAAGAATATGCAGTTAAAACTGACAGATGGTTCTCTGACAATGATGAACGGGAATGACACCATTAACTGCAAAGGTTCTTGGATTGACGCTCAATGGCACTACTTTGCATTATCTGCAAACCACGCTGTAGGCAAGGGTGTGGTGTACATTGACGGCAATAATGTGGCACAGTTCAACGCTCGTGGCATCAAGAGTCCGAGTATGAGCGGAGACTGCATTGAGATAGGGCAGTATGACGGTACAGTTGCTGAAGTGACATTCTGGCAAGTCGCCTTGTCAGATAAGTACCTTAAGAGTTTCTATCTGAATGTGCCGAATGACAAGGAGATGGGCTTGGTAACGCACTTGCCGTTCACATACCGTGTGTATGCAGATGACGGTAGCAAATACACCACAGAGTACTGCCCGTATAACTGCAAAATCAGATATGATGAGAACGGCAATGTGGTTAAGCACGGAGACAATGACAGAGTTGTGCTCAACCCGGATTCAGACTTCCCTGCAAAGACAGAGGAGTTCCCTGACGGCGCTCCTGTAAATGAAAAGGGGAATATAGTAAAATATGCCTTCAACTGGGTTGGCAAGGACAATGAACTTGTAATTAACCTTCAGATGGCTGAGCAACAGATTAACAAGCAGAATGTATTTATTACGGTACGTGATGTGGAGGACTTGGCGGGCAACACCCAGCAAAGCCCTATGCAGTGGACTCTGTTTGTTGACAAGAATGTGGTGGTATGGTCAGCAAGATATCTGCAGAACACCCTTACAGAGGGAGAGGGTTGCACCTTTGATTTGGAGGTGATAAACCAAAGCGGTATAGAGCAGAACTTCTATATAAATGATTTGCCTTGGTGGCTGACCGCTTCAGATGACCGCGGTTCATTAAGCCCTCTTGAGCATCTGCCGTTTACATTCCGTGTAAGTGACGCACTTGAACCAGGTGAATATGAGGCGATTGTACACGTTACAGATGACAATGAACTGAGTGAGCCTCTTAAGGTGAACATTACGGTTAAAGCCATTACTCCATCGTGGAAGGAAGACCCTATGGTTGACTCAAATGAAACTATGAATATGTTTGCAAAGGTACAGATAGAGGGAGCCAGAATGGGCAATTCTCCAATCGTATATTTTGACACTGACACCGCTGACATAGTGGCTGCGTATTACGGGGGAATTTGTATTGACGTTGAGCATATTACAGAAACAAGGACAGGTACAATGCTGTTTATGAGTATGAAGAGCAGTGAGAATGCTGATTTCAAGAGAGCATTGTCAAGAGGTGATAACGTAAGGTTTGTACTGTGGCGTGCGTCAACAGGTCAAATGTTTGTGCTGTCACCTGAAGGGGAAGGAATTAAATTTGAGGCAAATACAATTGTAGGGACACCTGACGAACCTATAATACTCAAATCAACCCAACTTCGTTCTGCTGAGTATCCTATTTCAGCAGGTTGGAACTGGGTAAGCTTCAATATTGCTCCTGACAATGACGGCGGCAGTTTCAAGGGAGCGTTTACAAACAGTTATCAGTTCACTCACGGAGACTTTATAAAGGTTGGGGACAATTTGTCAAGTTATGAGAACGGTCAATGGACCACAAATGACTTTATATTTGACAATAAGCGTGTCTTTATGTTCCGTGTACATAATGACGGCAGGTTTGGCATTCACGGCACAACGCTTAAAGACAGTGAACGCATTGTAAAGGTAGGCCAGGGTTGGAACTATCTGCCGTATCTGTGTGATTACTCACAGGATGTTACCACCGCACTTGGCGCCTATGACAAGAAAACTCCTGGTGATGTAATTAAGAGTTACAAGACATTTGCAATGCTTGACAATAACTATCAGTGGGTAGGTTCTCTTACTCATTTGAAACCGGGTACAGGTTATATGCTGTATCAGCAGGCTGCTGAATCCGCTGTAATCAAGTATCAGAATGTTACGAACTTGGATCCTGCGTTAAGGTCCGCTGAAATAGAACCTAATGAGTTCTTCAAGCGTAGCCACAATATGCCTTTGATTGCAACTGTAGAAGGAGCGGAAGAGGGAGATGTTCTTGAGGCGTATGCAGGAGACGAGTTGGTTGGAGCAGCCACCGCTGACAATAAGGGTAGATTCCTGATGCTTACATCGGCTGATGAAGGCAGCGTAATGAGTTTCCGTTATAGTGGAACAATGGGCGGCAAGGAGAGCAAGCCTGTAATTAAGTACGCTTCAAATTTGGCATCGGTAGGTACACTAGACAAACCAGTGGTTATACCGTTTGAAGAGGTAAGTGCGGGAGTATTCCCTAACCCGTTCACTGACAAACTTACATTCAAGGCTGTGGTTAAGAAGGGTGATGTTATTGAGATTAACATCAATACAACAACCGGCGTTGGATTGTGGAGTTACAGAACGGAGGCTGATGCTGACGGCTTGTGGCAATACACATTTGCTGGTGCCGGAAACTATCAGCACGGCACATATACTGCCACTGTTTATGTTAACGGAGAAAGATTTGATTATAAACTTATAAAATGACAAACAATATGAAAACACGTGTTTTGATGATTGCGGCATTTATTGCCGTTGCAATGGTGTGTTGTAATAACCCGGAGCCGGAACCTGCGGAACCTCACGCTCCATATCCAGTGACTCGTGCACCGCAATGGAAGGTAGAATGGAGTTCGCACGTTGAGACTCCTGATTGGAAAGTCGCTGATGAGAATAAGGATATAACTTCCACAATGAACATAATAGCCAAGCCTTCTGATAACATTGCTGAGGCTGACATTATGGCGGCATTTTGTGATAATGTATGTGTGGGTGTATGTAAGCCTAAAGAGACATCGTTTGGTATGAGGTTCTACTTGGGTATATACAGACCTAAGAGTGAAAATCTAATGATAAAGTTGGCTTATTTTGACTCCAAAAACAGCAGAATCATATATTGGGTTGATGAGTTCCGTTTTACAAATGATGAAATTAAGGGATTGGCGTCAGACCCTTATATTCCAAATGAATCAAACAGAATGTCAGAGGAGAAGGTTATGTTGTTCAAATACTCTTTGCCTGAAGATGTAACGGTTGTAGCCGGTGATGAATTGGCGTTGTTTGCAGGTGAGAGTTGTCGTGCCATTCTACCGCTTGACCCCGATGCAACCAAACACTTTGTTTACGAGGTTAAGGTTCCTGTGGTTGGAGATGCAGAGGAAATGCATGTAAAGTACTATTCTTCCGCAAAAAGTGTGGTGTATAGATTCAAAAGTTGCAGATTTGTGCTGGCTGAAGAAACACTGAGTGCCATTCCTTTAGCGTGGGCGGAATGATTTTTGATTTTTTTATTTGCAAACATTTGCAATTTTTGTAATGATTTTGTAACTTTGTTGTTCCTGATTATAACCTATTTATTAACTTAAAAATCAAATTTTATGAGAAAACTTATTACTTTTTTTGTGGCTCTTGTAGCCACTACATTTGTAAGTTTTGCCGCAAGTGGAGAAAATTGGTACAGTTATACTGATAACCGTACATACTGGATTCCAACCGGCAGTAATAAAATCTGGGTTTATTATGGCGAAAACCAGAAAATCGTGGATATCAAGAACACCACTATCAGGGGCGGTCTTTACACCACAACCTACGACATCGTGAAAATTGACGAGTATGCCTACAATACATACGGTATAGTTGAGGAAGTAATCATCGGGTCTGGCATACAGACTATAAGTAAGTATGCTTTCTACAATTGCTCGAAGTTGTCAAAAATCACGTTCAAAGGTGCTTGTGCCAATATTGATGCAAATGCGTTTGTGGGCTTGAACGCACTTGCTGAAATTGTGAGTGAGGCTACTGATACTGAGTTGCCTCCTCTAAATGGTTTTGAGGCATATTACAATAAGGTTAAAGTGACAGTTCCAAAGGGCACAAAAGCCACATATAAGGCTACAGCAGGCTGGAAAGAGTTCACTAACCTTGTGGAAGAGGGAGAGACACCTACTCCAACTCCCGTTACTTACATCAATATACAAATCCAACTACCTAATGAGTGGAACGCTCCCGCAACTTACACTTGGGCATCGGGCGATGAAATCAAGGCTATGACAAAGGCCTTCTCAATAGGTACTTTCACTTGGTGGGAAGGTCAGGTTAAGGCAAACACGAAGTTCCTTATAAAGAACGGCGCCAACACAACAGATTGGACATACGCCACACAAGATTGTAAGGGTCAGTCTGATGAAAGGGTTTGTATGGCTATAGGTGGTAAGATGGAGAGTGGCAGATATGCCGCAACAACCACATCTTGTAAGGAACCTCCTACAGACCCATACATTGAATCATTTACAGTATCGCCAACATCTGTTCAAGTTGGAAATACCGTGACATTTACAACAGTAACTAAGAATTTCAGCGGTACTCCTACACTTACTTATAGTGTTAAGTTTGGTACAGATGAGTTTAAGGCTGCAACAAGCCCATACACACCAACAAAAGCAGGCTCATATATTGTAAAAGTTGTCGCTAAATATAATGATGAGGAGGATAATTCCACTACCACATTCACAGCGACAGCGCTTCCTCCTGCTCCTGTTGTAAAATACTATGCAAAGAATAACTGGAACAGCACTGAATGGACTTGGAAAGAGATGACAAAAGACGGCAGCGTCTATAAACTTGAAAAAGTGATATTCGGCGGTACCGGCTTTAATTTCAACACAAAGGCTGATGACGCTGATGCAAAATGGATTTCAGCGGACAAGTTCACGGGTGATGCCGTGCAAGCCAATGATACGGTAAGTTTCACTTACAATCCAACCGGTGATGTTGTAACTATGACATTGATAGGCCGTCCTAAAGAGGCTGACGCTATTATTACTGCCATAAATATTTCAGGTAATAAGTATGTGGGTACAGAACTTACATTCACAGCCTCAACATTCGGATTCAAGAGCACTCCTACAATCTCTTACTCTGTTAAGAAAGATGGTGGAGAATACAAGACCGCTGAAGGTGGAAAATTCACTCCTGCCGAAGCCGGTGAATATATTGTTAAGGCGTATGCCGCAACTGATACGCAAGAGGCTTCAAAAGAGCAGAGGTTTACTGTTATTGCCGCACCTGTCATAAAGAGTTATGTTGCAGGTGAGTTTACAAGTTGGGGCGATGGCAAGAAAGAGTTACCTGCTGAGATAGAACTTGATGCTAAGAAATATGAGTTCAAGCAAATAACAGGGGAGACTTGGAAGGGTGCCACAGACCAGGGTGCTACAATGACCCGTGGCAACAGTGCTTGGAAACTTGACGGAGAGCAGAATGTTACTCTTGATGCGGATGTTAAGGGTGTTTATAAGTTTGAGTTGGTAGGCGATGTGTTTACCGTAACATACCCTAAAGAGGAGTGTACTTGGACTATGGTTGGAGACAACGCATCTCTATTTGGCACTGCCTGGACTCCTGATCTTACAGAGAACGATATGGAGGAGGTTGACGGTGTCTTTGTTAAATCATACAATAACAAGACATTCAAAAAGAATGATAAGATTGAGTTCAAGGCGGCAAAGAACCACGCTTGGACAACTACAATTCCATCGGGTGACAACGCAAGTTACACATTTACAGAAGATGGAGAGTTTATCATTACATTCTCACTTGACGTTGCAGGTGATAAGGTGAACATTTCTGTTAAGAAATTTGAGCCGGAAGAGCCGACTGTAACATCAATCAATATATCAGGTAATAAATATGTGGGTGAGGAACTTACATTCAATGCCACAACAGCAGGATTCAAGGCTGGAGAGCCAACAATCAAATACTCTGTTAAGGAGGGTGAAGGTGACTATGCAGAGGCTGAAGGTGGTAAGTTCACACCAGAGAATGCCGGAAATTACACAGTTAAGGCTGAGGCTGCCAACGCCACAGAAGAGGCTGTTCTTGAATTGCCATTCGTAGTTACAGCAGCACCTGAGAATATAGTGGTTAAGTTACTTGAATCTTCAACCACTTGGTCACAGGTTGCCGTATATGCTTGGGATAAGAATGGTGAGGTAACCAAAGAATGGCCTGGTGACAAGATTGAGGCTAATGACGGTTGGTTCGCCTACACATTTAAGGGTGAGTATGATGGTTTGAATGTAATATTCAATAATAATGCCAAAGAGGGAACAGCACAAACAGTTGACACCCCTGTATCAAAGTCCGCTTGCTATGAATTAGGTGCGTACGATGAGACATCAGGTAAGTTTGCTCTTACAGCACGTGAGTGCACCGCTCCTAAGACCACTTGGACAATGGTAGGTAATAGCGAGGCTTTGTTTGGTGAGAAATGGAATCCTGCACTTGAGGATAATGATATGGAGGAGGTTGAAGGTGTGTTCACAAAGAGTTACGCTAATATAGAATTCGTTAAAGATGAGGTTATTGAGTTCAAGGCTGCAAAGAATCACGCTTGGACAACATCAATACCATCAGGTGATAATGCTAAATACACCTTTACAGAGAGTGGTGCGTTTGACATTACGTTCACACTTGACATTGCAGGTGATAAGGTGAATATTGATGTTAAGAAGTTTGAGCCTAAAGAGCCTATGGTTACCGCTATTAATATTGCAGGTAGCAAGGTGGTAGGTGAAGAACTTACATTTACCGCTTCTGTTGCCGGATTCAGTGCTGACCCTAGTGTGAAATATGAGGTTAAGGCTGAGGAAGGCGAATATGCAGAGGCTGAAGGTGGCAAGTTCACACCAGAGGCAGCTGGCAACTACATTGTAAAGGCTACTGCAACCAACAAACCAAAGGAGGGTGATGCGGAAGAGGCGTTCAAGGAGGTTGATTTTACAGTAACAGAAGAGCCACAGCCAGGTAAAGAGATAACAGTAAAACTGCTTGCATCTTCAACAACTTGGAGTGAGGTTGCCATCTATGCTTGGGACAATGTAGGTCCTATTACAGGTAAATGGCCTGGAACAAAGGTAACAGCCGAAGAGGGTTGGTACAGTTACACAATAGAGGGTGAACACGAGGGCTTGCAGATAATCTTCAACAACAATGTTGCAGAGGGTACTGCACAAACAGTTGACACCCCTGTATCAGAATCTACCTGCTATGAGTTAGGTGCCGCTGATGAGTCTGGTAAGTTTGCTCTTACAGCACGTGAGTGCACCGTTCCTCAGACAGGCTACGGCATATTAATCAACGACAAGACCGTAGTGGCTGGTGTAAAGAACCCGACGACACCTGAAGGCTTCAACTCCGAGTGGATGGTTCTTGGCGTAGAGTTGGAGAAGGATACAAAGTTCCAGATGTATGACCTTGCAGAAGAAGTTGCATGGGCGAATGAGAACATAGAGGGCGAGACAGGTATTACCTTCAAAGACAACCACTACATAGTGGCGACCACAGGCAAATATGACCTGTACCTGAAGTTAGGAGCCACAGACGTTCTGTACGCAGCAATGTCACAGGAGCCGGTAGAGGACACTTGGGTAGTAGCAGGCGAAGAGGCGTTGATGGGCGAGAACTGGAATCCTGCATCAGAGGCCAATCAAATGGTCAAGGGCGAGGACGGCACCTACACTTTGGTGAAGAACGACGTAGCCCTTACAGAAGCCAAATCTTATGAGTACAAGTTTGTAGCCAACGGAAGTTGGGAAGGCAAGCAGGTA
>JAZLIE010000009.1:0-11004 GCA_045617165.1 Candidatus Enterocola sp.
ACAGACTGAATGCGGAAATACACCCTGTCACCCTCCTTTACTGCGAATGACTTTTCCACTTCCTTGCTTGCCCCTCCATCAATCTTTTCTCTTACCAACTCCTTGCTGTTATGCTGGATTGTGACATTGACTCCATCAACGCTTGACGGTGCGGAGACCTCATCTGGTCCTATGGTTATTTTACCTGTATACGGGGCTCTCCACACACGCACCACATCGTGACGGGGGAACATTCTTGAAACGGAGTCTTTCAAGTGCTCTATCTGCGCCTCACTCATCAGGAAAGCACTGTCAATGGGTATGTCCAATCCCGGAATAGGGCATGGCGTGGGCTGGCTTGATGTGGTGAAGACAGGTGTCCCGTCTTTAATATGGTTGAAATAGACCTTACCGTTATATGCTATGTCAACCAGTCCGTCCGCGTTGAAATCCTGCAGATAGACCCTTGTCTCACTCTTCTGCCAGTTATGTGAGTAGCAGGCGTTGCCGCTTATGAAAAACAGCTGCGCACCTGCGTCAGCCAGCAGGTTGTGGGTCTCACTGACTCCGTTTGAAACCGTTTTGGAAGGGGTTGTAAGAATTGGGACAGCGTTGCCGAACCTTGAGTCGCCATCTTTCTCCGGCTCCAATCCGGGGAAAAACATAAGGGTGTCCTTGCCATCCTTGTGATTACCCTTCGTGAACACCAGATCAAGCAATCCGTCTCCGTTAATGTCGGTAAGCGTGGTCTCTCCGGTTGTCTCATTCCTGGCGTACTGATATGATGTGCCGGCATTCACATTTATAAACTTTGTTCCATAACTGACGTGAATGCCGCCTCCAACTGAATACCCCTCTGAATGCGCCCCGTTTATCATTGACATCTCATCTGAATAACTTACATTCTTTTGGAAGAAGGAGCCCGCTGAAAGCCAACTGCCTCCGGGCTTCCATGTCTCAATGCTGTCTGAGAACAAACCGTCCGCGACATCATTGTAGTAGTCAAAACTATGGGAGTGGAACCTGTCACCTTTTGAGTCATTCTCAACAACCGACTTCAAGCACTTCTTCCCGAACGCTCCGTCTCTGTATTCAAAACTGTAGGAACGCAGTGGCTTGCCGGACACAAAAACCTTTACTGAATCAAGCAGTTGATTGTCAGTCTGCATAAGCCCTAACCTGCCGTTCACAACCACATCACTCCTTTTTTCTTTTGAGCGGATGAATTCAATCCTGTGTGCGGAATACTCTATTGATGAGAGGTATGCCACACCGTCGCTGTTTGAGTAACTGTAAAGTATCCTGTTGCCGTGGCGGTCCTCAACCTTTGTAAGAAGCCACTCCACCTGATTGTGTTCAGACGGCTCCGTCTCCGCAGACACCTCACTGACATATCCGTCAAATCCCGTGAAATACTTTACCGTGCCATCCTTGTCCCTTACTGTCCAACTGTAGTCCTTTGTTGACGTGCCGTGACGCTTGATCTCAAGGGCGTCTCCATCAATGCGCAGATGGTATGTCTTGTCACCTGAAACACGCTGAACGGAATCAAGTCGCGCGTGGTTGTGTGACTTCTCCGTGAACTGCACGCCGCCAAGCATATAGCACTCGCTCTCATATACGGGGCTGAACACAGGCGCTCCCCAGCGTGAGTCTATCTCTATCTTCTCCACTGGAATTGAGAAACCGTAGCCCACCCAACCTGAACCTCCGTCACTGTTGTACTGCAATGTAAGTGAAGGGGTTAGACCGGCGACACCCTGCGGTATGTGGAGGCTGTATGAAATAGAAGCCGCTCCAGAGGCGTCCGGTTTCGGGGTTTGCATAAATGTGATGCCGGCGGCTGGGTTGGCGGGCTCGTAGTCACTGATGAATGTGGGGGTGAGTGCTCCTGTCTCAGGTGACTCGGGAACCTTGAGAATGGCGTTCACCACATCTGTAAAGTGGCTTGTGGATGCGTATGCCAGGCTTTTGCCCTTGTCTATACGCTCCTTCTTAAGTTCCTGCCAACGTTTGGTCTTCTCATTGTAGAAATATGTGGCTATGTCTGATTCCCTATAGCCGTCAGGTATCTTCAATGTGTCGTATGGTATAGCCAGCGTGGCGTCGCAACCAGTGAAATGCTCTCCGTGGGGCAGAAACCTGTAGCCGGCGTATTTGCCAGTCACATTGACCATCCCCGATGGCATTTCAGGCAACTGATTCTTGGAAAGCGGGGTGATGGAGAGTTTCAAGTCTGATTTCAGACTGTTTGAACGGACATACAGCGTGGCGCCGCCTACGCTCAGCGAGTCTGTTCTCATCACCGCGAACTCCTTTTCCATGACAGACATACTGTCAGTATCCTCAACCATGTCATGAACTGAATCAGTAAGGAGTGTTGAGACTGAATCCTTTGTCTCCGTTATCTCTGTATCTATGTTCTTATTTCCGTCCGATGTGCAAGACGTAAGTATTACCGCCACTGCGGCTATAAGCGCTGATTTTCTCATTTCCTTATCACCTTTTCTGTTTTCGTTTCGTCCTTCAAATTAACTTTTATCATATACACGCCAGGCATGGGCAGGAACAACGTTGACTTGTAATATTGGTTGTCCTTTAGTTTGATGAGTTTCATTATTTGCCCCACATAGTCATACAGGGCTATTTCAACTGGCTCCTCCTGCCATAGCCCTATCTCCACATCTACATAGCCGTCAGGTGTGGGGTTGGGGTATATGTTGATGTATTGGAATTGGGACGTGTTGTCTGAATCAGATACAGGCCCTGATGATACGGACATAAAAGACATTCCCTCGCCAAGCTTTACGTTGCTGAACTCTACCGTGTCTTTGCCGCAGAGAACTCCGCCGTATTCGGTGATGTCGCTGTCTATGGAGTCTGATTGTGAGAGTGTTATGTAGTAGCGTTCGCCCTCCTTGATTTCAGGGAGACCGTCCTGACCGCCTATCTTGTAGCGGATGCTTAGTGGAACGCCGGTCCAGTCACCGGTTGTCGTGAATTTCCATTTACGCTCCATAATGGTCCTCTTCCCGTCTTTTTGCGGCTTGGTTGCTCCTCCGTTGTCACTCCACACTAAGTACATTCCGTCTTTCAGGCTGTCTTTTGCGGATATCTTGGGCGTTACGCCTCTGCTGATGGACTGGGATTCCTTCAGCAGCAGATTGGATTTGTCATCACGGCATATACCCGCTATTGAACGGTTGTATTTTTTGCTTTGGACGGCGTTCCACACGGTGTCGCCAGCTGCGTTCAGGTAGCTGTTGGGGCGTGTCTGGTTCAGCGTTATTCCGTTGCGGAGCGCAAGGCAACTCTCCACTTTGCGTTTCTCTATGGGTGTCAGTATTCTGCCGTACAGCGAATACTCCACAAATGTTGCTCTCTTCCGCCCGGAACCGCCGTTTCCGGATTCCTTGGCGAACGGATTCTTATATTTGCAGGTCTCCCTGTCACCTATGTGTATCTTACTGTTGAGTTGTAGCGTGTCAGTGTCTGACATTCCCATTGTTGCGGTATAGATTACAAGAGAGTCAGACATTGCGACGTCGCCGCTCAAATCGGCTGACTTGTTGCTGCTGCCGAAACGTGTGTTGCATATCGCCTTCCGGGTAGTGTCGGCATGCGATATTATAAGCAGCGGATTTACTGAAGTACTTTTTGTAACCACACCTATAAGGCTTATGCCTTTTGTGGCTATGCTGCCTACGCGCTGGCAATATTCAGCGTTGCCGTTCAGTGGCATGGTGTGCACCGCTCCCTCAACTCCGCCGGCACAACCGGCTGCCGATGCCGTTATTGGCAGCAGCGGCAACAGTATGGCCGTCAGTCTGCCTGCAAATTCTTTTCTCATATATGCTCTTATTGTTTTTGTTTCATTGTTTTATAGGTCTCAACGTGTCGTATCTGCCGTCAGCGACAGGGGTCCATGTTGTGCCTGTGTTGTCTCCTACATTCACAATCATTCGCTTGGAAGTCTTGTCGTTACTGTCAAACGTTATACGTGGGTTCCATTTTGTCCATACTCCGTACGTGGTGTTGTCACCGCCGTGATATGCGTTGAACTCCGGCTCTTTCTCATCTTTGACACAGCGTACCGGCAGGGCGGGCAGGGCGTTCTCTATACTGATAAGACCCACGCGGGGGGTGTCTTTATACAAGTCAATGTATGGAATGTTGTCAAGATAATAGATCTGCTCTGAACGGTCTGAACTGTACTTGATGCCCCATTTGGCATCAGATACCCAGAACATGGACTCCACTCCGTATGAGAATATGTCGGTTCCGTTGTAAGAGGCTGATACAGGTGTGATTTTTAGATGGGTTGCTATTTCCTCTGTAGGGAACAACTCCATAATTTGTCTGAAATCTTCTGTGGTGGGCAGTCTCCAGCCCTCGCCGCAGATACTGTTTCCGTCAGATCCGTTAACCGCGGTGGCAGGGTACAGGTAGCTGTTTTCGGTGGTGCCGCAGGCTTGTAACTGTTTGCCTGGCGTCTCCCGCAGGTTCTCCATAGTCCAGAATGTTGTCTTAAACCTGTGTGCGGAGTACTCCTGTCCATTCAACCTCAATGTTTCCTGAAAGTCATCTCCGGTCTCTATATAGTCTATGTCTGATATTAGGAATTTGATATCAGTTGTAGGCACATTCTCCTCATACACATAAAGCCAATCCCAGTCAGTTTGTCCGTCCCATACGCAACGTACAGACCTGCCTAACTTCAAATCCTCACTTGCCAGAGCAAGGGAACCGGAGCCGTGCATCTGATAACTGTAACCACTGTAATCAGACATTGAATATGATGTCCAGAAAGATGCAATAACCCCTCTGTCCTTGTTCTCATCTCCTTTGGCATATCCCGCAGGTTTTGCATCAAATTTATAAGAATCAACTCCATTTGTTATGAATTGGTTTTCTGTGTGCCAGCCTTCGCTGCTACGCAGTGCGTTGGAGCCGGAGTTCCCCAGTGAATAGGATAAGGCATTAACCTCTTGAGCCGACGGAATATGGAACTTTTTAGGACAGATACCTTGAACTTTAGTATCTGTACCTGTCTCCTCTGTTGATTGCATACCAGTGGCGGCACTCCAGTTGTACAGGCATCCGTCATCCACCTTGCAATAATAGGGCTCATATATTGAGTCTCCTGTTGCCTGCGGCACAGACTTCCCGTAAAGTTTATGACCCTCAGGGTAGTCATATTTTGTTGTAGCCAGATTCTCCACAGTCCAGTATTTTTCGCCGATTTTCTCCACTTTATACACGTTATTATCTATATCTTTCACCTCTGTGGGTGCGGGTTCTATAAGACTGATTTTTCTTGTCTTTTCAAAATAGAGAGTTTCCGGGTCTCTCCCATCCTTGAAATGAATTCTAAACCACGCCGCTTGTCGGGCTTGTGAGCAGACCGTAAGCGGAAGCAGCAACAGTGCTGATATTAACAATCTTGTCTTCATCTATTTTTTTACGTTAAAGAAGTATTCGCATACTTTGTCATTTGTATATATTGTAATTTTGTAGTCTCCTTCTGACAACTTGCCGGCGGCACTGAAGCCTTGGGTTCCGTCATAGACTCCGTTCAGCAGTTCCTCCGCATTCTTATTACACTTACTTTTGAGCGACATCTCAATATGGGTGGAATTTCCAACCTGAAGAGTGCCTGACAGTGTTCCGTCTGTGTTTAGAAGTCCCTTGTTTATGCTTATGCCTGAACACATGCTCTTTCTCTTTGACTTGCCGGTAAGCGCCACGGTTACTGACACAGGTGTCTCACGCTCATAATATTCTATAACCAGGCAGTTCTCGTCATCTTCCGTTGGAACGTATGTTACTGGAATCTCTATTGTCTCTCCACATGAGATTGTTGTTTCCTCAAACTCAGGAATTGTAAAGTAACTGAACCTCTCTTTTTTCTCAAGTGAGACGCTTTTAATGCTTATCTCCTCACATCCGTACGCCGTCAGCCGTAGTGTCACCGTTTTGGGGTTGTCACACTCTCCAAAGTCCACCATATACTGTGATACCTCCAATTGACTCTGACCGCTGCATGCGTTACCTCTGTCAAGGGTCTTTGTTTTGGCTACGGTGGAGTATGTCAAACCATGACCGTTCAAGACATATTCCTGATTGTCTCCGTTAACCGCCTTGATTATTATTTCCTCCCCCTCATTGAATCCGTTTTTGAGAGAGGTGTCTCCGTTGGTGTTCCCATATACGGTAAGAATCTCCTTGCCGTGGAAACTATTCCAAACAGACTCTCCAGCCAGCCACTCAAATTCACTGCCGTTACATACTGACTTGAAATAGGCTCTGTACCTTGTTCCCTCATCTATTGGTCTGCAGTCAGCAGTCATTCCACTGCCTATTTCTATTTTCATAGCACCTTGTGTGGAGGCTGTGGCGGTTTGGTTCACGTCAATATGCTCAGGTGATGAGATGTCACCGTATATGCCGTGACGCCCATTTGTATCAGCGGCGTCTATGTAATAGTTTACCGTCCCGTTTACCGTGACGCCGGCGTCAATCTTTCCCGTGTATAGGTCATCGTCGGTCCCATTCATAGGCACTGACTGGTATCCGCCTTCTGATTTTGAATCCTTGTAGTGGAGCGTGACCTCCTTCAACTTGCAGGTGCTTGTCACCTTGGCGTTAATTACTATGTCTTTGCATGGGACGGACGCTCCGCTGTTTACATTGGCAATCACCGGTCCTGAGACCACGTCAGAATCATCTGCCGGAACCTCCTCATTCTTCAGACAGCGGACTGAGTGAGGTCCACACTTATATGTGGCTCCATCGGAATTCTCTATGCTATCAGAGGCATAATCAGTACTTATTGTATAAGCACAGCATTTATAAATATAGTTTGATGTGGTTGACCAAAAAATGGAATTAAAACCATTAGCAGGCATAGCAGCGAAACCGTACGTATCCAAACCATGTTTTTTACCATAATTAGTGTTAATCCAATCATACTTTGCTTTCAGATGTTTCCCAGCGGTGCCGTAGCCTTTACCTTGGTTAACCTCTATATAATCTATAAGGGTTTGCCATTCGTCTATAGAAGGGACATGCCAACCATTGGGGCAAATACCTTGACGATTGTTTATATGACCAGTTGCCTCGTTGGCATCAGATGCCGTCATTCCCATACTTGCTGCCCAAGTGTATGCATACCCGAATTTCTCTGTTTCCTCGTCTGTTGGATTAATTATTTTGTAACATTCGGTGTAAGGCGTAGAAGTCATGTCAGTAGCGTCAATGAAATATGCAGCCATCCTATCTTCATTTGAATATTCCTTATCCTTTTCTATCATTGGAACAGTTAGCATTCCAGCCTTGTACGCTTCAGACTCGGTGTCATACTTTGAGCAGCGGTAGTTCTCCGCCATCCATATCTGGTTGCCTATCTTAACCTGAGGGTATTCATCGGCACGGCACTTCTCCTTGCCTTTGCGCGTAATGGTTACAGTATCTGTTTTTGTACCACCTTCTGTTGTGAAAATTATTGCGGCTTGGTCTGTCATTGTTGTCTCATTCTCCTCCACTTGAATTTTGACGGTCTGGTCACCACATCCGTTTGCAACAGACACCGTAGCCCACTCCTTGTCACTCTCCGCAGTCCAACAGGTATTTGATGTAACTGTTGCATTAAAGTTGCCCCCTTCAGTATCTATTGTTTTTGATGCAGGGGAGACTTTAAGTGTCTCTTCATTCTTCAGGCAACGGACAGATTTTGCCGATGTTTTTCTATTTGATTCTTTCAGTATGTAAGTACCACTCTCAAACTCCATGTATTTTGCACTGTTGCTCGATTTTGTATCTGAAGTCCAAAACCAGGCAGAGTAACCGACATTACGATTCGTCTTATTCCCATCAACCGAACCAGCAGGTAATATAGAGAATCTTGTATCGTTAATACCATTGCCATCAGTTCCATCATACATCTTTGCCCAACCTGTTTCTGACTTCAAGTGAGTTGGGATTAAACTGGAGGTAGGGAAGTACTGGTATGAGAACAAACGGTTCCAATCTGATTCATCTGGCACATGCCACCCATTGGGGCATATACCCTGACGGTTGTGAAATGGACCGTTTGCGTTAGCAGCCTCATCGGTTGTCATACCCATAGTGGCGGACCAGTTGTATAAATAACCGAATTTTTCCACTTCACTGTTGGTTAGTTGTTTTATTTTATCATCTGTTTGATTCCATAATGTCTTATCTGAGGCATCTGCATAATAGGCGGCCATCAGTTCTTCGTTTGAATATTCCTTATCCTTTTCTATCATTGGAACAGTTAGCATACCGTTCTTGTATGCTTCAGACTCAGTGTCATACTTTGAGCAGCGGTAGTTCTCCGCCATCCATATCTGGTTGCCTATCTTAACCTGAGGGTATTCATCGGCGTTGCATTTCTCCTTGCCTTTGCGGGTAATGGTTACTGTGGCAGTCTTTCCGCTTTGCGTCTTGTATGTTACAACAGCGTGATCTGTTGCAGTTGAGTTGTTTGGTGCTACTTGAATAGTTTTAGGACCGTCTTTACCTTTTTGAGAACCTAATATAACCCATTGTTGACTTGCTTTTGCCTCCCATGTTGCATTTGTGCGTATTATTATAGTTTTGGCACCTCCAGTAGCCTCAAATACAAGTTCTTTCGGAGTAATACTGATGGTATCTTCTATTTCGTTCTTAACACACCTGATAGGTACTTGAATTGTTTTATCATAGTTTACTCCAAGAGCGTAATCAAGTATGTACAATATTGCATAAGTATTATTTGATGGAGTTGCTGTCCATGTTACACTTGCACTACCATAATCAGTGTCAAATCCATTGCAACTTAACAATGGTTTTATTGTATAACTGTCAATCCCACCTAAAGCGTTCCTTAACTCATCGCATTCCTGCCATGTGGGAATGTGCCATCCGTTAGGGCAGATGCCCTGAATATGTCCGCTTTTTGGTTGTGTGAAATTTTTTGTATCAGATTCTGTTGCAATGCCCAATGCCCCAGCCCAATTATATGTATATGCCAGTTCTGGAGATCCATTATAAGTAGGGGATAGATTTTCTGTGGGAAAAGCATGATCAATGGTTAAATAAATATCCGTTGACTCTCCTTTTGCCTTTGCCTCTCTAACTCTCTCACTTTCTGTGTCGTATTTTATGCATTGGAATAAGTTGGCAGTCCATATCTGTTTTCCTATTTTTACTGTCTTGTAGGTGTTTCCCATACAGTCTGTCAAATCCTTATCGTATAAAATTTTTGAGGGGCAACTTGCTTTGCGGGTAATATACAGCAGGGCAGTGGTGCCGTTTGTTGTCTTAAATGCCACAGTTGTCTTGTCTGCTGTGTTCTTTGTGTTGGGAGCAATAGTCAGGGTTACCGCTTGATTGTTGTTTCCTGTATAGGTTGATGCTGACACCCAATCAGCGTCAGAATGAACAGTCCACGATGCGTTTGAGAATATATCTAAACTAATTTTTCCACCTTCTGCATCAATGTATCTGTCCGCGTATTCGTTAACAGCACCCGAATGTGGAATTTCATCTATTCTGATTTTTTCATTTGTGGTTTGATTGCCATCTTTGTTCATCACACACCTTATTGGGCGCGGATTTTCCGTAACAGTATAATCTTTGGTTCCAAAAGTACCCGCCATGTTCCAGTAAAACATTATGTAGTTATACGTAGAACTCCATAATTCAGACATATCAGAATCTATTGCATCTGGGAGTAAGTTAAAACCATATTGGTCTGTTGAATAAACATAACCATTGTTTAAATTGTTCCAGCCTGTTTTTGCCCTTAATTTATACGCTGATGAAGATAGCCCTCCACACTCAGCAATTAATTCTTCAAATTCTCTCTCTGTTGGTACATGCCATCCGTTGGGGCAAATACCCTGCTCTCCGTCAAACTTGTCTAAGTTAGAGTAGTCGTTTATTTCATGGGGTTCTTCCTCTGTAGGCCATAGCACTCCATCACTTGGAACGGCACCCACGGCGGCGTCCCAAGTATAGTATAAGCCCAAACTGTTAAGTTGTGCCTCAGACATATTAGCAAAATGTGGCTGACCGTTTATCAGTTCTTTTGAATCTACACAATAGGGGTGGAGATTGTCTTTCTCTCTGCTTATTGTCTGACCTGCCAAGCGGCTATGGGTGTCGTACTTGTCACACTTGAAGTTCTCCGCCATCCAAGTTTGGTGCCCGATTTGAACCACTTTATACTCATTTCCGCAAACATCTTTTACGGTCTCATTCAGTGCTTGTGAGAAAACCTGAGTTCCGCACAGCAAAAGCATAACAACGTTTGTAAGCGTTTTCAATCTCATTTTTGTGTCTTTTTGTTAAACGTTCGTTAAAATCAGGCGACAAAGGTCGTACTTTTTGCTTGTGTTTTATCACCCTATTGTAACTTTGGTAGTGCTCTTTGTTTTGTCTTAAGTTCATTTATAACGATTTAATGCCTTGTGGTAACGCCTAAAAAGTAGTTGATGTAGTGTCGCAATTCTAAAAATAGATACTGTTAGTCTGAGAAATCATATAATGGCTGTACTACTTTTTTTATGTTATAAAAATCAATTTTAATATTATGCAATGGCTTTTTTTACTCTAAAACCACTACTTTTTTGCATTGTTTTTGCAAAAAGGTAGTGGTTTGTGCCTTGTTTTTGTAATTTTGCGGTCTCATTTTCATACGGATGTCTATGAGAAGAACTCACCTTAATTTAATTTACAAAAGTTAACAAAAGTATGTTTGCTATGAGAAAAAGTATGTCGTTTTTATTTTTTACAACACTGTTTGCAATGAATCTCCAGACAGCGGTAGCGGAAAACCTGAATTGTGAAAATCCAGCCATTTTGTTTCAAGAGGATTTTACCTTTGAAAATGATCAAAGTGGGGATTTTGTGACCTCTGCCAAGACATACGTGAATGCCACGTATGGGACAAAAATTAATACCAATTACAAAGAACCTGCTAATTGCGGACCTTATTTTTGTCAAATAAACGATGATGAG
>JAZLIE010000010.1:0-40493 GCA_045617165.1 Candidatus Enterocola sp.
TTTTTTTGTCGCATTACCGCATCACCGAAAAAGAACGAGATTAACAAAATATTTATTAACTAATTTTTTAATTTTCAACTTTCAACTTTCAACTATGAAAAACAACTATTCCGCTCCTGTATTGGAGCAAGTAAGAATGGAGTCAGAGATGCCCGTGATGGTTGGTTCTGCCGCTCCGTCAAAATCAGGCAGCATTGCGTCTATGCAGGTAGGTACCACTGGAGCATGGTAATTAACTTAAAAAACAGAAAAGAGATGAAAAAGATTATCTACACAATGGGAGCGGCATTGGTAATGTTGGCTTCCGTATCATGCAAGAAGAATGATGCCGTAAAGGGTGATGAACAATCATCAGTAAAGAGGGTTGAGATGGAGTTTACCGCCACGTCTAAAGGAGCGTTGAAAACTACTGTAAAACCAGATGGTACTACAGTAGTGTGGTCAGAGGGTGATGCCATAAAAGTGTTTACAGCAAGTGATACACAAGGCAGTACTTTGTCACTAAAAAGCGGAGATGGAAAATCAACCGCAGTGTTTAGCGGACCGTGCAGTGAGACAGGACCTTGGATGGCCATATACCCTTCTTCTATGAAGGATTTGTCTTATGTTCCAGCAGGGAGTGTTTCTTCTGTGGGTTTTACTATGCCAGCCACGCAAACATACGCAGGAGCGACATTTGCTTCAGGAGCGATGCCGTCTGTGTCACTTTCAGAAACAACCAGTTTGTCATTCCAGCATACGTTTGGCGTGCTGAAACTCCAACTTAAAGGAGAAGGTTCTGTAAAGAGTATAACTGTGACTGACAAAACCGATAACTCAAAACTTAACGGATATTTTGTGGTGAATCCTGAACAAATGGGTTATGTGGCATTAAAATTACCAGATGATGTTAAGGCTACAGCGTCAATAACCCTTGACTGCGGAGCTGGTGTGGCATTGAATACAAGCACGGCTACGGAGTTTTGGTTTGTAGTGCCTCAGGGTGCGTTCACAAGCGGATTTGATGCAGTCATAACATCAACAGACGGCAAAACGGCAGAATTGTCAACAACAAACAATAACGTGATTACGGCTGGGTACATCAGACCTATGCCTGAAAAAACCATAGAGTTCAAAGCACAGGCAACCACCACTGGTGAGGCAGAGATAACAGGCGGAACCAAAGTTAAGTGGGTTCAACTGTGGGAGAATGGTCCTAAATTTGCTGAATACGACGTAGGAGAGGACACTGGCAGTGGTTCATACGGATGCGGCGGTTACTTTGCTTGGAAAGGAAATAAAACCAGAGGTAGTCAGGAGACAGTAGATGATACCGCTACAGCCCTGTGGGGTAGCAACTGGCGTATGCCATCAGATGCTGAATTCCAGGCTCTTATTGATAACTGCGATGCAGAATGGACAAGCAACTATAACAGCACTGGCAAAGCGGGCAGAGTATATACTGGTAAGGCTGAAGGTTATACAGGCAACTCCGTATTTTTCCCCGCTGCGGGCTCCTGCCGTGATGGCGCAGTTATGAAACAAGGCAGTGAAGGCTTATATTGGAGTTCTACGCCTACGCCTGATGGCAGTACCTTCGCCTACGGCTTGAACTTCACCTCAGGAATTCAGCTGATGAACAAATTCAACCGCAGCCGCGGCTACTCTGTGCGTGCGGTTTTGAAGTAACTAATGCTCCTGCGGAGCAGGAACAAGGATAAAGGGACAAGGGGTCAAGGGAGAAGAAACGCTCCTTTGACCTTTGTTTTTGTTGTGATTTTGTGTTTTATAAAAAAAATCGTATTTTTGCAAAGTGAAGGTAATTTGTGATGTGTTTAGTAGGTAGTTGAATTATGGAGACAAAACTAAAGAACTACCCGTTAGGGATATACACTTTCAGTGAGATAATTGAAAGGAATCTATTCTATATAGACAAGACCGGTTATGTACATGATATAGCCAATAAGTACAAGTATGTGTTCCTGAGCCGTCCACGCAGGTTTGGAAAGTCTCTGCTTGTTGATACGTTGCAGTGCTATTTTGAGGGCAGGAAGGAGTTGTTTGCTGGATTGAAGGCTGATGAACTTGAGAAGGATTGGGTAAAGTACCCTGTGCTACGGTTTGATATGAGTTCTATAAAGTCAATGGATCCAAGAGAGGTTAAAGACTCAATTGATGCTATGCTTTGTGAATATGAGAAAGTTTACGGTGGGGAGGAGAAGCAGCGAACATTAGGTAAAAGATTTGAAGGCATTATAAAGCGTGCCTACACTCAGACAGGTCAAAAAGTTGTACTTCTCATAGACGAGTATGACTCCGCACTGCTTAAGGTTATGCACAACAAGCCTGTTTTTGAGGAATTAAGAGATATGCTCCGCAACTTTTACGGACCCATAAAAATTTGTGACGCATTGTTGCGTTTCGGGTTCATAACGGGCATAACCAAATTCTCACAGCTAAGCATATTCTCTGAGATAAACAACCTTACCAACATAAGTATGCTGCCCGATTATGACGGACTGTGCGGCATAACCAAGGATGAGTTGCTAACGCAGTGCAAGCCTGATATTCAGGCACTTGCAGATGAAATAGAAGTCAGTTTTGACGATGCAGTAGCAAAACTCACGGAAAATTATGATGGCTATCATTTCTCAAAAGGGAAGAAAGAGGTAATGACAGAGGTATTCAACCCGTTCAGCCTTATAAACGCCTTCAGTGCAAAAAGCATAGGTCAGTACTGGTTCAGTTCAGGCACGCCTACGTTCTTGTTCAGTGAGATGCGCAAGCACAAAGAGGAGCTGCAGGACATAGAGGGCAGGCGTCTGAATGAAGATGGGTTCAATATCTCTCCTGAGACCGCAGAATCCGCCCTTCCTGTGCTGTATCAGAGCGGATACCTGACCATAAGGGCTTACAACACCATCTCAGGCATATATACATTGGGATTTCCAAATAAAGAGGTTAAAAATGGTTTTCTGAAAGGTTTTCTTCCGCAAGTGTCAAACCTCCCGTCACAGATGGGCAGCAATATGCTCATTAAAGTGGTTGATGCTCTCTACGCTGATGACATAGACACGGCGCTTACAGAGATAAAGGCGTACATAGCCGCCATTCCGTACTACTATGAGAACAAGACTGAGCCAGCGTCTCAGACCATAATGTACCTTATACTCACACTGCTTGGACAGAACATGAGGGTTGAGGTTCCGTTTGCCGTAGGCAGGACAGACGCCATACTGGAGACCACGAACACAATCTATATAATAGAGTACAAGGTTGATAAGTCTGTAGAAGAGGCACTAAAACAGATAGACGACATGCACTACGCAGACCCATATCTTGCAGACCCACGCCGCAAGTTGAAGGTGGGCATAAACTTCACCACGGAATCACGCACCATAGAGAGTTGGAAAACGGTGGACTTCCCGTCATTTTGAGCACGGAGTGCAAAATCTCAGACTGACGAGGAAAGTCAGGCTGTTTACAGACCGTTAGGTAACGACGAGGAAAAAAGTAAATTTGCCTACCTTTACTCGTAAAACTCACCGTGTTCGTTTTACTCGTGAAGGTGATTGTCGCTCGGCAAAAAACAAAAAGCGTTCCGCTTTTTAAAATGTGCCCATATTTGTGAATATGTGTGCAAGCCCCCAATTCACAAAATGTCCACATTTTCAACAAAAAAATCTCTGATTTTTTTGTTTTTTGCTCTCGCTTGACTACCTTTGTAACTTATTAAAAAAGAGGACTATGTACAGAACTGTAACTTGCGGTGAGCTGCGTATCGCCGATGTAAAGAAGAGCGTAACCTTGGCAGGATGGGTGCAAAGGGTTAGAAAAATGGGTGGAATGACCTTTGTGGATTTGCGTGACCGTTACGGAATCACCCAACTTGTGTTTTCACAAGATACCAATAAAGATGCTTATGAGGTGGCAAACACCCTTGGCAGAGAGTATGTAATTCAGGCAGTTGGTACAGTATCGGAGCGTAGCAACCCTAATAAGAACATACCTACGGGCGATGTTGAAATCTTAGTTGGTAAACTTAATATCCTTAACACATCGCTTGTTCCTCCATTCACTATAGAGGATAACACTGACGGTGGCGATGACCTGCGTATGGTGTATCGTTACCTTGATTTACGCCGCACGGTAGTACGCAAGAACCTTGAGTTACGCCATAAAATGACTATGGAGGTACGCCGTTACCTTGACAGCAAGGGATTTCTTGAGGTTGAGACCCCGATGCTTATAGGTTCCACACCTGAGGGAGCAAGAGACTTTGTAGTTCCAAGCCGTATGAATCCTGGGCAGTTCTACGCCTTGCCACAATCACCACAAACCTTGAAACAGTTGCTTATGGTGAGCGGTTTTGACCGTTACTTCCAGATAGTAAAGTGTTTCCGCGATGAGGATTTACGTGCAGACCGCCAGCCTGAATTCACTCAAATTGACTGTGAAATGTCATTTGTGGAGCAGGAGGATATAATAACCCTGTTTGAAGGTATGGCAAAACACCTTTTCAAAGAGTTGAGAGGCGTTGAGTTCACTGAGCCTTGGCAGCGTATGACTTGGCAAGACGCTATGAAATACTACGGCAGTGACAAGCCTGATTTACGTTTCGGAATGCGTTTTGTGGAGTTGCTGGACACACTTAAAGGTTTTGGTTTCAGCGTGTTTGATGACGCCGCATATATTGGAGGTATATGTGTAAAGGGTGCCGCAACATACACCCGCAAACAACTTGACGCACTTACAGAGTATGTAAAGCGTCCGCAGATAGGTGCCAAAGGAATGGTTTACGCCCGTAATGAGGCAGACGGCTCAGTTAAATCAAGCGTTGACAAATTCTACACACAAGATACACTTCAAGCCCTCAAGTCTAAGATGGAGGCAGAGGCAGGTGATTTAATCCTTATTTTGTCAGGCTCTGACACACAGAAAACTCAGAAACAACTCTGTGAGTTGCGTTTAAAAGTTGCTGAGGATTTGGGATTGCGTGACCGTAATAAGTTCGCACCGCTTTGGGTTGTTGATTTCCCAATGTTTGAATGGAGTGATGAAGAGAACCGTCTTATGGCTATGCACCACCCATTCACACACCCTAAAGATGAGGATATACCACTGCTTGATACAGACCCTGCCGCAGTTCGTGCCGATGCCTATGATATGGTTATAAACGGAGTTGAGGTTGGCGGCGGTTCCATTCGTATCCACGACCCTAAACTTCAAGCCAAGATGTTTGAGATACTTGGGTTTACACCAGAAAAGGCACAAGAACAGTTTGGATTCCTGATGAACGCCTTTAAGTATGGAGCACCACCTCACGGCGGTCTTGCATACGGTCTTGACCGTTGGGTAAGCCTCTTTGCAGGTCTTGACAGCATACGTGACTGCATAGCCTTCCCAAAAAACAACAGCGGACGTGATGTTATGCTTGACGCTCCTGCGCCACTTGACCAGAAACAACTTGATGAGTTGCAATTAGATGTTAAGGTAAAAAACTAATTTGATTAAACGCAACGCCATTTCACAATTTATAAGTCACTTCTGGTATTATAGGTATAATAGACAAAAGTAGTTGGTAAAAGCCTTGTAAAATACTATATATCAAATAATTATAGTAACTTTGATGAAATCAATTTCATCAAAGTTATTTTTTTATGCGAAAAAACAGGACAGAAAGATGTCCAAAATGTGGTTCATTGTCTGTATCCTACTTTTTGACAATTAGCCACATATTAATAAAGATCTATCCAAAGTTGCTATTATTCAGTAATTTACAAAGATTTTATCACGAATTTTGTCCATTAGCCAATAATTAGACCTTGGGATAATAAAAAAGCAAGGAAAAATCCCTGCTCTTTTGAATGAATTACCAACTATTTTTGGCAACATTACCTTTATTTACAAATGCAAATATGCTACTTTTTCTTTATTTTATGATATATTGATATAAAAAAATTATTTCCCAATCATCAGTACTCCACTTTTTCCAATACCAAACCTTTGGCAGGGACTGACATTCCGGCAACGCATCGGTCTTTTTTCTCAATGACCTCAGCGAATTGCTCCACTGTGAGTTTCCCTGTACCCACATCAAGCAGAGTGCCTACAATGGCACGCACCATATTACGCAGAAAGCGGTCTGCCTTGATGGTGAACTCCCAATGCGTTTCTGATGTCTGGGTCCAATGTGCCTCCATAATTTTGCAATTATTGGTCTTAACATCAGTATGAAGTTTACTAAAACTTGTAAAATCCTCATATTCAAACAGATACTTACAAGCAGCATTCATCGCCTCAAAATCAACCGTGGGATTGACACGCATACGGCTCATACCTTCAAACGGGTCTTTACGTGTAGTGACGTAGTATTTATAGGTGCGTGATTTCGCACTGAAGCGGGCGTGCATATCATCGGGGACTTGCTTTATTGAGAATATGACAATGTCATTAGGCAAATACGCATTAAGTCTCTCAGTAAGAGCGTCAGTATTCTCAATCTCCTCCACGATGTCAAAGTGGGCATACATATTGCGGGCGTGGACGCCTGCATCTGTTCTGCCAGCACCTGTAACGGAAATATCTTGCCTGAGTATAAGAGACAGCGCCCGTTCTATGGTCTCCTGTACACTAATACCATTAGGCTGGCTCTGCCAACCGTGATAGTCTGTGCCATTGTATGCTATGTGAAGGAAGTATCGCATATCAAATCTCTACGTATGGGATAGTTGTTTCGGAACCATTCAAATTTTTCGGGGTGTGATTTCAGGGCTATGCTCTCTGATTCTATGTCATACCTTACGGAATAGTCCTTGGGAGGCAGTCCTAACGAATCAACACTCATACGCACACCCAAATCAAAAAAGTTTGAAACAGCATTTACTACTGCAACCGTGCCGTTCGCCTTGCCGTCTATGCTATACCCCGCTATATGCGGTGTGGCAAGAAGAGCCTTATCAAGCAATTGCAAATTAACTGATGGCTCACCCTCCCAACAATCTATGACAAACTTCTGTGTTGCCATCAGAGCATCTGTAGTGAATAGCACAGCACCTCTGGAAGCATTAATTATAATGGCATTTGGATTGCAAGAATGCAAAAAATCAGCATTAATAATGTGGCATGTTGTTGCCTCAAGCGGCACGTGAAATGTTATGACATCGGCTTTTGCGGCTATTTCATTCAAATCATAAAAGTGTATCTCTGAGCCATCGGGGTTGAGTGTATCACCAACGGAAACTCTTGGAGGGTCACAGGGCATAACATTCATATCCATAGCCTCAGCAACCTTGCAGACTTTTGAACCTACGTGCCCTACACCAACCACTCCAATGGTCTTACCTCTGAAATCTGGAAGTGAGAAGCGTATGGCAGCTTCAATATAGTTTGCCACAGACCAAGCGTTGCAGCCTGGTGCGTTCACCCACTCTATTCCGTGAGCGGTACAGTAGGCTGTGTCAATATGGTCATACCCTATTGTAGCCGTGGCAATAAATCTGACAGAAGAGCCTTCAAGAAGTGCGGCGTCACACTTTGTGCGAGTGCGTATAATCAAGGCATCGGTGTAATGAACCTTATCCACGGTAAACTCAGACGGCTCAATATATTCAACATCCGCCACAGAGTCAAGCAACCCCTTAATAAGAGGAATGTGACGGTCAATCAATATTTTCAGCCTCTTCTTCAATGTCTTTTTCAGCCTCAACCTCTGTTATCTTAACCATTTTCTCAACCTCACCGAAATTCATCTCATCAAAAATGTAGCCGGCATTCGCATATTTCTCTAACACAAAAGCTACATAATTCACATCAAGAACCACAAGACGCTGATATACAGCATCATAAATATATGCGTTATTTAGAGCTTCCGCATTACTTGAGGTTACAATTCCCAAAAGTTCACCATTCCTGTCATATACTCCATAGCCCATACGACCTGTCACCATATCACAGTCGGTCATAAAGGTGATATTCATTTTTTTAGCGGCAGGAATAGTTTTATACAACGATGTCATAACAGAATCAACACCAGCCTTCGGAGATAGATAACTGTGAGAGAATACTCCACTGAGCTTTGATACAGCACCAACATAAACAACATCATCTTTTGAATAGCCGGCAATTTTTCCGTAACTTAACCTCAACGAGTAGTTTGCGTCAGGGGTCATATTCAATGAAGGCTTATAAAGGGAATAGCCCTCTTTGAATATTCCAGTCATCCTGGCTATTTCAGCATCATCAAGTATTGATAGCACATACAGATATTTTCTCACCTGTGCCATCTTGTTCACAAGAGAGACAAGCGGGTCTGAGAGTAACACCTCCTGTGATGGCTTGTCAAGGTATTTCAAAAAACGTTTCTCATCTGTTATAATTGACTTTGAAAAGATGTCATTAATGTACTTGACTCTATTCCCTTTATATTTCTTGCTCTTCTCAACCTCAAACAGAGGAGTTATAACAGCAGAGTCAATATTCGCCTCCAAATAATCCAACGCCTTGACGAGCATATCCCTCTCTTTTGGCACGTCCATATTTACAAAATATTGATTGAGAACTGCAAACACCGTCTCCTCATTCTCATCATTCCAATCAAGAGTGCAATCAACGGCATTTATTGTCTCAACATTCCTTGAAATTGCATTAAATATCTCATACTGATAAATATATGTGCGTCTTTCATCATATTTTCCCCTTATTTTAGGAATAATGTTAGCATAACGCAAAACCTGATTAAAGTCAGCTCTGTTTGCCGCCCATATAGTAAACGCCATCTCATCTTTCACCTTACTTTTTATAACACCACTGCCTTGCAAACTTGAGAGTGACTTGCGTATGGCTTCAATCTCCTTGGAAAGTGACTTGTAACCTGTGCTGTCAATAAATTGCAAAGCCTTTAATTGTGCTTCTGGTATAGTGACGCAACTCTCTACTATTTCAGCACTTAATATCTGACGATTGCTTTTGTTAGGATAACCTAACGCCATAACAAAGTCTGACGGTTGATATTTGTTTTTAGATATTACGGCAGAGTGTTTTGAAAAATATGTCTGATTTGAATTATCATACGCCGCCGGCTCATTGCTACGGTCTGCATATATTCTCAGAATCACAAAATCAGCACTATGACGCTCTCTTTTCAAACTGTCATTGGCAATTCCTTTTGGAGGAAGGTAAGCAAGACGGACATCTCCATAACATTTATAATGGTATAAATAGTAAGCACCCGTGCTTGTTCTTGATACTGAGGCCTGATGTCCCGATGGCAACACAAGGGAACTGCAAATTGCCTTGGAGACTGAATCTACCTTGTGTGCAATGGTTTTCTCATCAGTGACACCTTGCAGTTGTGAGGTGATTTGATAAGTTACATCTTTTGCGCTCTCTAAAATCCAAGCTGAGAGATTTAACAATGGAATCTCCTTAAAAACTGACGGACTTGTATAACCTGAATCTCTATTGAGACTCTCCGGCAGATTGTTTCTAACAGCGTCATACGGTGCTATGACCAAACCTTTCTTTGATATTATGGTACCTGTATAGCCACTTGTAAGATATACAGTCGCGTCTTTCAAACTACCCTGCTTTCCACTATAAACGGCATCTAAGTCAAACTCCATACCGCACTCCTCCATAGAATCTATAACATTATCGGGGATATTAGGCAGAAGCCACATTCCCTCAGAAGCGTAAGAAAGGAGAAATATTTGAGTAGCAAGAGCAGAGAAAACTAGTTTTCTCTGCCGAGTCAAGAAAATATTAACTATATGTTTCATAACACCCATTTTGATTAGTGCGTAAAAATGCAAAGATAGCAAATTTGTTCCAATTTTTACTACCTTTGTCCCCAATATGAACAGTTACCTGCAAATAGAGAATCTGACAAAGAGTTTCGGGTCTTTGGTTCTATATGAGAATGTGGACTTTGAGCTGAGTCAGGGGCAGAAAGTTGCCATCGTGGCTAAGAACGGAGCCGGGAAAAGCACTCTGCTGAATATCATTGCGGGCAAGGAGAGTGCGGATAGCGGGAAAATAACATTTCGTTCAGGACTGCGGGTCAGCTTTCTGGAGCAGACACCTCAATATGACCCTGAACAGACAGTATATGACGCCTTTATGGCTGTTGAGAACTCTCTTAAAGAGTTTCATAGTGAGGATTGGTGGCAATATGAGACCAAGGCGAAACAGATTATAACAAAACTAAAGGCAGGTGACTTTAACGCTAAGATTTCAACGCTGTCAGGCGGACAACTTAAACGTCTGGCTCTTGCAAACGCACTTATATCAGAGCCTGATTTGCTCATTCTTGACGAGCCTACAAACCACCTTGACCTTGAGATGGTGGAGTGGCTTGAGGATTACCTTACAAGAACAAAACTTACTCTGCTAATGGTGACACATGACCGATATTTCCTTGACCGTATATGTTCTGACATAGTGGAGATTGACGGAGGAAAGTTTTACAGGTACAGAGGTAATTACAGTTACTATCTGGAGAAACGGCAGGAGAGAATTGATGTTCACAACGCATTTCTTGCAAGTTCAAACAACATATTCCGCCGTGAGCTTGAATGGATGCGTTCCACACCACAGGCACGCAGCGGCAAGGCGAAGGGACGTATTGACGCATTCAACGCTCTCAAGGAGATTGTGGCGGAGCGTCCGCAGGAGACAAACATTAAACTTGAGGTAAAGTCAACTTACATAGGCAGCAAGATTTTTGAGGCTAAATATATATCAAAGTCCTACCCCGACAGGGTTATACTTAAAGATTTCTACTACAATTTCAGCCGTTATGAGAAACTTGGCATTGCAGGAAACAACGGAACAGGTAAATCCACTTTCCTGAAGATGCTTTTAGGTAAGATTAAGCCAGATAGCGGTTCGTTTGACATAGGAGAGACAGTCAAGTTCGGTTATTACAGCCAAGATGGTTTGAAATTCAATGAGCAGATGAAAGTCATTGATGTGGTGCGTGCCATATCTGATGATATTGACCTTGGTGGCGGCAGACGGCTCAGTG
This sequence comes from Candidatus Enterocola sp., assembly GCA_045617165.1. GTDB lineage: Bacteria > Bacteroidota > Bacteroidia > Bacteroidales > Paludibacteraceae > Enterocola. Next base: position 11,006 of record JAZLIE010000010.1, read on the forward strand.
CCTCTCAATTCCTACAACACTTCCTCTTTACTCCTGAGGCTCAATACAACTATGTTTACAAACTGTCTGGCGGTGAGAAACGCCGCTTGTACTTATGCACGGTACTTATACAGAATCCTAATTTTCTTGTGCTTGACGAGCCCACCAATGACCTTGACATAGTTACGCTGAATATTCTTGAGGAGTACCTTAAAAACTTCAAAGGTTGCGTAATAGTGGTATCCCACGACCGTTATTTTATGGACAAAGTGATAGACCATCTGCTTGTATTCAAGGGTGACGGAGTGGTGAAAGATTATCCTGGCAACTATACACAATACCGTGAGTGGTGCAAGAGCCAGGAGAAAGAACAACAAAACTCCAGACAAAACAGTGGCTCAAAACAGACATCAGGGCAGAAACAGCAGAGGCAGGATGACAAACCACGCAAATTATCATACGGCGAGCAGCGTGAACTTGACCAACTGAACAAGGATTTAGAGGCTTTAAATAGTGAGAAAGCGGAACTTGAGGCGTTTTTTCAAAACCCCGATGCCTCTGCCGATGAAATAACCGCTAAATCAAAACGGCTGAATGATATAAACGCACTAATAGAAGAAAAAGAGATGCGCTGGCTTGAGTTATCATTATAATAAAAAAGACTAAAATGACACACCCTAAAGGATTATACCTGATTTTTACAGTTGAGATGTGGGAGCGTTTCAGCTACTATGGAATGCGCGCGCTGCTTGTGCTTTTTCTTACCGCTCAACTACTAAACGGAGGTCTTGGCTTTGATGACAGTGACGCCTCCCTGATTTACGGCATCTTTACAGGATTGATATACTTTACGCCACTTATAGGAGGCTACCTTGCCGACCGCTATTTAGGGCAACGGAAGGCTATATCCATTGGATTGTGGTTCCTTATAGCCGGACAGATTACTATGGCGTTCGCCACTACAGCGCCAATTCTCTACATCTCTCTTCTTTTACAGATATGCGGCAACGGGCTATTCAAACCATCAAGCACAGTCATAGTGGGTTCTCTATACCCTGAGGGTGACAGCCGCATTGACAGTGCCTACACAATATTCTATATGGGCATTAACTTAGGCTCATTCTTCTCCCCTATTGTTACAGGCTGGCTTGCTGTAAACTACGGATTCAAGTACGGATTTCTTGCGGCAGCCGCAGGGCTTGTTATGGGTTATTTATGCTATACAATTCTCTCAAACAGATACTTGGGAGAGATTTGCAAACACCCTGTCAGCAAAGAGGTGAGCGACAATGGCGTTTCAGAACCCCTTTCAAAAGAGGAGAGACACAGGATTTGGGTTATTACAATACTTACACTCTTTGCAATTGCGTTTTTTGCAGGTTTTGAGCAGGCGGGTTGCTCAATGACACTTTTCTCTGAAAAATATGTTGACCGTCAGGTTCTTGACTTCAATGTTCCTACCGCTTGGCTCCAAAGTATAAACCCTATGTTCATCCTCATATTCGCTCCACTCTTCTCTTTGATGTGGACAAAGTTGGATAAACGAGGAAAGAACCCGTCAATACCAGCAAAAATGGGAATGGGATTGATTATGTTAGGCATAGGTTTTATTATGTTGGTTTGTGCTATAGCAGACAGAGGCGGCGATGTGGACACTTTACCTGATACTAACGCAAAGGCATCGGTATGGTTTATTGTATTTGCTTATATGTTCCACACTGTTGGTGAGTTATGCCTCTCTCCAATAGGACTCTCTATGGTGAGCCGTCTTGCACCTGTAAAACTTGCGTCAATGCTTATGGGAGTTTGGATGGCGAGCAGTGCTGTGGCTAACTTTCTGGCAGGATACCTTTCATCATTCACTTCAACGGCTGGATACTTTGAAATATATGCCGGGCTTACTATTTCAAGCATACTTCTTGGATTAGTCCTTATTTTCATACGTAAGCCGCTACTTAAAATGAGTTACGGAAGAATATAATTCAGACATTATGGATAAAGAGAATCTAAAGGCGGAGATACGCCGTATGTGCAAAGAGAAAAACGCTGTGGTTATGGCACACTACTATACATTAAGCGATGTGCAGGACGTTGCCGATTTCGTAGGTGACTCACTTGCTCTTGCCCGCAAGGCGGCTGAGACTAAGGCAGATATAATTGTTATGTGCGGTGTGCATTTTATGGCAGAGACCTGCAAACTGCTGTCGCCTGAGAAGAAGGTTATAGTACCTGATTTGAATGCGGGCTGCTCACTTGCCGACTCATGCCCCGCTGATGAACTTAGACAATGGAAAGAGTCTCACCCAGACTATATGATAGTCCAGTATGTGAACACCACGGCTGCCACAAAGGCGTTGACCGATGTGGTTGTGACATCGGGGAATGCAAAAAAGGTTATAGACCAACTGCCCTCTGACGCTAAAATTCTCTTTGGACCGGACTATAACTTGGGAGCCTACATAAACTCCGTTACTGGCAGAAATATGGAACTTTGGAATGGTGGCTGCCACGTTCACGAGCGTTTCACAGAGAGTGCCATTGACTCTCTTAAAACAGAGTACCCCGATGCCATAGTAATGGCTCACCTTGAGTGCAAGGCTGCGGTGCTTGACAAGGCTGATGTAAAAGGTTCAACAGCCGATATGATTAAATATGCTAAGGCTAACCCCGGGAAGCGTTACATTGTAGCCACTGAAGCGGGCATAATGCACGAACTAAAACGCACCTGCCCATCTACAGAGTTCATACCTGTACCTGTTGAAGGCTCTTGCAATGAGTGTGAGAATATGAAACTAAGCACACTTGAGAAGATTTATTCAGCACTTAAGAATGAGAGCCCGGAAGTCTCCGTGCCTGCTGACATTGCCGCTGACGCAGTTAAGCCTATACGACGTATGCTTGAGTTAAGCTGATTTTACCTGAAGTATTTACAGAAATCAGGGAATGACTTTGAGACACAACTCTCATTGTCAATCTCTATGTTCCCTTTTGCTCCCTCTGCAGCAAGTTTAAGAGCCATAACCATACGGTGGTCTGCATTTGAAGTGAATTTCCCGCCACCAAGAAGCATATTATTGGCATAACGGTATGTAAGTGATTTGCCATATATGTGGAGAGTATCATCTTTTTGATAGCACTCCACTCCCAACTGTTTGAGCATTTGAGTAATAGCGGTCGCTCTGTCAGACTCTTTGACTTTCAGGCGTTCCATACCTTTAAGTAGTGACTCGCCCTGAGAGAAAGCCGCCAACACTGAGACCACAGGGAACAAATCAGGTGCTTGATTAAGGTCTATGCAGAATGAGTGTAACGGGGATTTTGAGGTTCTTATTTGGGTTCCGTTTACAGCAACTCTGGCACCTGCCTTTCTAAGAATTTCAAGTATCAGGTTGTCTGCCTGAACAGAGTCCGGGTTTAAATGATTCAGCGTAACACCTGAGAATATGGCTCCCGCTATAAGGAAAGGGGCGGCACCACTCCAATCCGCTTCCAAATCAATGAGGGCTGGCTTATATTGCTGACCCCCTTTGACAACTAATTTGATTTCTTCTTTTTGTTCCTCATACCCTATCTTGATGCCGAATTTTTCAAGGATACCAACAGTCATCTTAAGGTATGGAACACTCTTTGGTTCTATTATTGTTATCTCAGAATTTTCTTTTAACAACGGTAGAGCGGCAATAAGTCCGCTTATTATTTGAGAGCCGTCCTTACCTGAAATGGTAACATTACGTGATTGCAATATGCCCCGTATCTTTAATGGAACAGACGCAGTGTCTGAATCCCCGTTCAACGCCATAAGTTCCACCCCAAAAGCACTCATAATCTCTTTTGCACCTTTGAGCGGTCTGCCTACAAGGCTCTTCTCCCCTATTATTACTGTCTCTCCATTATGTTTTACTGAGATTATTGGAATTAAGAATCTTGTAAGAAAGCCTGATTCCCCGACAAAAACCTCAGATGGAATGCCGTCTTTAAGTGTTTGACAGACTCTGAGAGCCGATTCAGAGTCATCACAAGGTGAGTATCCGCTGAGTTTTGACTTGCCGCCGGCAAGCATATCAGCCACGATGGCTCTTTGTGCCATACTCTTTGAAGCGGGAATATCAACATCTTTTATCTGCCTGCGTTTTGAATTTCCATAGAGCGCTTTTGTCATTTCCGCCGCACTCCACTGCCCTGCTGCGGTTGCCTCTTCAGTATTTAACGCCGCATAAGTAAACGGCGCGCCCATGCGTAGTGCGTCCATACGGCTTTCCCGCCCCACTTCACCCATACAAAATGCAATAAGTGAGCCATCGGGGTGGGTGTTATATAGAGACATTGTGTTATAAACATCATCTGAGGTGTGGGCGGTTGTAACTATCTTGGCTATCTCAGCACCTGAGCGGTAGCACTCCTCCGTCACATGTCTCAATTTATCAGTTGATGGTGTGCCGTCAAAGAAGTGGACAGAACGAATAAGGCGGCAATTATTCTCTTTTGCTACTTTCCGCACTCTTGAAGCCATATCAGCCGGTGCCTCTATCTCAACATCAACAAATGTAGCACCCGCTTTAATAGCGAGCGTAAGTTTTCTTTCAGCCTCATCGGCATTTAATTTATCTGATATTCGGCAAGTTGCAAGAAGTGTGACTGGTGATGTACTGAACAAATCCTTGATGTCTGCGTCAGAGAGTTGAGGACAAAGGTCTAACCTAATCTCCGCCATCTCCACCTCTCCGGAATTCAAAATTTCCAGGAGCTCACCTATGCTCTTATTTTGCAAACTAGTACAAACCATACGAAAAGGAGAAAGAAGAAAGAAGAAAGAAGAAAGAAGAATTCTTGGAGTAGCGAAAGCAGAAAAAATTTATTTTTTATGCCGAGTCACGAACAAGAATCACAACGAAGTTGTAAAGAAGAAAGTTCCTCCCCTGGAGGGGAGGCTAGGAGGGGACCTCTCTCATTTTTTCTTTCTCATTTCTCATTTATTATAATAGTTCTGCTAAATCATATATCAAGCGTTCCGTCTTCTCCCACCCTAAGCAAGGGTCTGTTATTGATTTTCCATAGATGCACTCACCTGTGCTTTGTGAGCCATCTTCAATGTAAGACTCTATCATCAAGCCCTTTACCAATGACTTAATGTCAGCACTGTGACGCATACTGTGTAACACCTCTTTGGCAATGCGTACCTGCTCAAGATACTTCTTTGCTGAGTTTGAGTGGTTGCAATCTACAATAACACCAGGATTTTCAAGCCCCTTTGCGGCGGCGTATAAATCTGAAAGATGGCACAAATCCTCATAGTGGTAGTTCGGGTGCGTAACACCATCATTGTCAACATAGCCACGCAGAATGGCGTGAGCAAACGGGTTACCTGTGCTCTGCACCTCCCAGTTACGGTATATGAATGTGTGACCACCTTGAGCGGCCTTTATTGAGTTCATCATTACAGAGAGGTCTCCACTGGTGGGGTTCTTCATTCCTACAGGTATATCCAAACCGCTTGCAGTCAGACGGTGCTGCTGATTCTCAACACTACGGGCTCCAACCGCAACGTATGATAGCAGGTCTGAGAGAAACTGGTGGTTCTCAGGATATAGCATCTCATCGGCACAGGAGAAACCTGTTTCATTAAGAGCACGCATATGTAGTTTGCGTATGGCAACCAAACCCTTGTGAATATCGGGGTCGGCAAGTGGATTAGGCTGGTGAAGCATTCCTTTGTAACCGGCACCTGTTGTTCTTGGTTTGTTTGTATAGATTCTTGGTACTATTACAATCTTATCCTTAACTTTATCCTGCACCGGACGCAGACGGCTTATATAGTCAATTACGCACTCCTCGTGGTCTGCGCTGCAAGGACCTATCACAAGCATAAGTTTGTCTGACGCACCTGTGAGCACATCTCTTATAGCCTTGTCATTCGCACATTTTGCAGCCCTACCCTCCTCTGACACAGGGTACATCTCCTTAATCTCCTTGGGTTCAAACAGAGCCCGCTTAAATATCATATTCATAATAATTAATGATTGAAATAATTTCTACGTTTTGTGGAGACGCGCATCATATTACGCAACTCTTCTACATTCTCACATTCCACCGCCTTCTTCAGTTTTTCAAACTGACCAGCAAACAGTTCCATCTGCTTCAGCAACTCTTTCTTGTTCATTATGAAAAGCTCACTCCACATCTCATCATTTATGTTGGCAATACGTGTGAGGTCTCTGAAAGAGTCTCCCGTAAAACGGACAAGGTCTTTGGAATCCTTACAATTCATAAGTGATACGGCTATGCAGTGTGTAAGTTGGCTTAGAAAGCCTATCATCTCATCGTGCTGTTCTGGGGTGAGACGTGATATTCTTGTGCAACCGATAATACGTCCGAGTTCCTCACAATCCTCTATTGCCGCCTCACTATTCTCTAAAGTAGGAGTGACAATATAGTTGGCTCCGCTGAATATATCGCCCGATGCGTTCAGCACACCACTTGTCTCTTTGCCAGCCATAGGGTGAGCGCCTATGAATTCAACATCGGGGCGGAGAATGGAGTGCACTTTATAGACCACAGAGCACTTGACACCTGTCACATCAGTAAGCATCGCACCTGGTTTGAGGAACTGCTGATATCGCTCAATCCAACTGATGAATGTATGCGGGTATAATGAAAAGACCACGATGTCAAATTGCCCGACATAGCCGGCGTCAACGTCCGCCATTCCGTGACGAATAAGCCCGCGACTCAAGGCATTGTCAATGGAACTTTGAGAGCGGGTTATGGCACCAACCTCATAGCCAGCCTTTGTGAGAGCGTCAGCATAACTGCCACCCATCAACCCTAAGCCAACTATCAATATCTTCTTATCCTTGCTTAACATTATCTCAAACTATCTGTTCCACCTTTAAGTGACAGCATATCACATAGCACTATAGCCACAAGGCTTGTAATTACAATACAGATGCGGCGTACTATGGCAGGGTCGTGTCTGCCTTTTATTTCAAGTTTGCACTCCTCACCTGTAATAAAATCCACACTTTGCTGTTCTTTGGCTATTGACGGAGTAGGTTTTACAGCCGTATTGAACACAATAGGCATTCCGTTGGATATGCCACCGTTTATACCTCCGTTATTATTTGTAGTTGTACAGATTTTACCATCTCTTATACAGAACGGGTCATTTGCCTCCGACCCTCTCATTTCAGAGAATTTAAAGCCAGCGCCAAACTCAACACCCTTTACCCCGCCTATTGCAAACAGAGCCTTTGCTATGACACCTTCAAGAGAATCAAACCAAGGCTCGCCCACTCCTGCCTGAAGTCCTGTAATTACAGTCTGAACCTTTCCACCTACTGAGTCCAAATCATTTTTGGCACTCATAATCTCAGCCTCAACATCGGAGCCACCGCCACAACTGAGTATGCTTGTCTCTATTCTGACCCCCTTTTTCTCCAACGCTTTAAGAGCAATGGCTCCTGCCGCCACGATGCCTGCGGTTATTCTTCCGCTAAAGTGTCCGCCTCCTCTGTAATCTTCATAACCACAATACTTTATATGAGCGGTATAATCTGCGTGTGACGGACGGGCTTTGCCTCTCATTGCCTCATAGTCAGCGCTACGTTTGTTCTCATTAGGGATTATTATACATATAGGAGCCCCTGTTGTGAACCCGTTGAAAACTCCGCTCACAATTCTGAAATTGTCTCTCTCAACCCTTGCGGTCTCAGTAGGACCTTGTGGACGACGCTTTGACAACTGCTCCGCTATGAACTCCTCACTCACCTCAATACCAGGTGCCATACCGTCAAGTACAGCACCTATCTCATCTCCGTGTGATTCGCCAAAAAGCGTTAGGATAACATTTGTACCTATGCTGTTCTTCATTTGAAATAGCGCTTGAACAAGCCTTCAAAGCCCTTGCCGTGACGAGCCTCATCTTTAGCCATCTCGTGAACAGTGTCGTGTATGGCGTCAAGGTTAAGTTCTTTGGCACGCTTTGCAATACGCATCTTATCAGCGCAGGCACCAGACTCAGCATTCATACGTTTCTCCAGGTTTGTCTTTGTATCCCAGACAACCTCACCAAGAAGTTCCGCGAACTTAGCACAATGCTCAGCCTCCTCAAACGCATAACGTTTGAAAGCCTCAGCAACCTCAGGATATCCCTCACGGTCTGCCTGACGACTCATTGCAAGATACATACCAACCTCTGTAGCCTCTCCCATAAAGTGGGCGTTGAGGTCTTTTTTCATCTCATCATCAGTATCCTTTGCAACACCTATTACGTGTTCTGTAACAAAACTTAGTGACTTTGACTCATCAAGAGCGTTGAATTTTGAACTTGGTTGTCCGCACTGCGGGCACTTTACCGGAGCGGCGTCACCCTCGTGAACGTAACCGCAAACTGAACAAATGAACTTCATAATAAAACTTATTTAATTAAACGTTACAAATAATCTAACAAAAGTAGTAAAAATATTTCAGTTAAAGCCTAAAAGACTCAACTATTCTCCCTTGCGTATGCTATAGCCCGGTTCAGAATATTATTAAACTCCACACAACGTGTGAAATTCTCCATCACCCAATCATAAAGTCCGTCTGAGAAGAGAATGTCATCAGGAGTGGACCTGCCTATTGAGTATGATTTGTATTTCAACAATTCAACATATTTGAAATCAGCGGGAAACCCTTTGGGAACCTTAACGGTACGGGAATTATCTGAGAGGTCAAAGCCACTTGCGGCGTTCAACGCCTTTATAAAGGCATCGGGGTGGTCAAAAATCTCCTCACGCACACTCTCAAGTTCCTTTGGAGGCAACATATAGGCACCTGCGGCTATCATATTACGACCTATGTAGTCATTCAGGTGAGACTCTATATGAAAGTAGTAACCTGCAAAGCCTGATTTCTTGCCATACGGACATACGTAAGCACCTATGTGTGACTTGTACGGACGTTTGTCAGGGGAGAACCTGATATCACGGTTAATACGGTAGGTGCAGTCACTTACCTTTAAACCTGAGACCAGCGGGTCTATAGCCGCCACTCCTGTTATAAGTTTTTCTGTCCACTCAGCCCACTCGGCCTTTACGTCATTCCAACGGCTGCGGTTGGCGTCAAACCACGCCTTGTTGTTATCGGCAAGTTCATCAATGAACTTTACAATCTCCCTCATCATAATAGTCTATAATAACATCAGTTACCTTTAATCCTGTTTGTTTAGCCTCTTTTTTGTGTTTGAACACAGCGGTCTCATATATGAATGTGTTTACAGCCACGGTATAATACCTGCCTTTTTTAAGTTTCCCCTTCTCATACCCCGATGTTATGGGTTTTCTGCTCTTATCCGCACCCTGACATTCGGTTAACAGATTTTCAATCTCTGACGGAGTCAGTTCATAAATTACAATATCATTATTAAACGGGTCAAGACGATATAGGTCTGCAAGAGTGAACGCTCCGCTGCGGATTGTGTCAATTCTCACACCACCGTAATTCTGTACCGCGATATCAACGCCACAGGCATTTTTAAGTGCCTCAACCTTCATCTCACCCACTGCCTGAGTGCCTATGTAATCCTCATCAAACACAGTAACCACCCTGTTGAACTGTTCATTATTAGAATAGAAATCAGCAAGGGCTTTTGCCGCTGGGTGAGGCTTGAACTCAGATAAGTCAAATGTCTGGCAACTGCGTCCCGTCACCTTGCCGTCAACAATATCAAAGAGTGTGAGAGTGGCGTATCTCAAATATTTCTCAGACTGCGTTATAAGCACACTATCTACAACCGTACCGTCCTTTACAAGGGTGTGTGAATGCCCACCCACTATCTCATCAACTATGCCGGAACTTTGTTTTGCAAGCAATTTATCCGCATCATAGCCTAAATGGGTGAGGTATATAAGCACATTGCAACTGTCACGCAACCCATAGAAATCCTTGGCTTTTAAAAGCGGGTCATAAAAAGAGAAGCCGGAGACATCTGACGGCAAAGCATCGGGAATCCCCCTGTAGTTCAACTCTATAAGACCAACCACGGCAACTTTCAAACCTGAACGGGTTTTGAATATTCTGTAGGGCTCAAATTTCCATTCAAGTGAATCAGCCGCATATCCGTTTGCCATAAGGTATGGAAAATCAGACAACTTCATAATTGTCTTGAAATCATCAAATGTAAAATCAAACTCGTGATTTCCTACCGCTGATGCGTCAAAGCCTGCAAAATTCATAAGCGAGGTCATAGGCAAAGAGGGCGGGTTATAAAAATCATTGAACGGATTGCCTGTTCGGTTGTCACCTGCTGAAAGCAGGAGAAAATCGGGGTAAATGAGTCTGAGACTATCTGATAGTGTCATCAGATTAGGAATGCCGGTGTATGTGCCGTGCATATCATTCACACTCAGAACAGCAAGTTTGCAATTCTGAGCCACTGCCAGGCAAGGCAGGAACAGAGTGAATATCAGAAACCTCTTAAAGCAGTTCATATATCTTATTTACGGCATCTTGCGGGGTGCCATTGTTATCTATGACATAGTCAGCGGCATCGTGGTATATAGGCATACGCTTCTCATACATTGCACGCAAAGCCTCCGTGTTATTTGAGAGCGGACGGTCAGGGGTAGGCGTGAGAAACTCAGGCTTCCTGTCTAAAAAAATTATAGTGCCGTTCTGTTTCAAAACTGAGACATTTGACGGATTAAGAACCGCTCCGCCGCCAAGAGCTATCACTACTCTGTCACGCTTTGCCACTCTCTCTATAATAGTGCTCTCAATAGCCCTGAATCCCGCCTCTCCATCTTTTGCAAATATATCTGGTATGCTGCGACCCTCTCTCTCAACTATTGCCACATCTGTGTCAATAAAATCAACGCCAAGCATTTCTGAAAGCATACGCCCAACTGTTGACTTACCCGATGACGGCATTCCGCAAAGTACTATATTACTCCTCATTTTTAGTTCCGTTGCCAAATTATTTGCAAATATTGCCATATTTTTTTAAGTTTGCAATGATTTTACAACCAATTTTATATGGAACACAAAAGAACCAAACATTTAGCGGTGGTTTTGTTCGCTCTGAGCATACTTACCCTTTGCGGCATAATATTTGTTGTACTTCAATTGTTCACATCAAAAGAGTTCTCCTACGAATTTTGCTGCTGCGCCATTGGAATGATATCAACAGCCCTTGTCACATACTTCCTTCTGCAAGGTCAGTCAAGCAGCGTGGAGCAGATAAATAAGAATACAAAGATTTTTGAGAAAAAGATGGAGGTATTCTCCGCCTTCTCACAAAAACTCAATGATATAGTCAGGGAGGGGCGCATATCTGACAAGGAGGCTATTGACCTACAGTTCCAAGTAAGTTACCTTGACACACACATAAACTCCCCTGAAAGAATCAAGGAGATAAGCGAGCACGTTAAAAAAATAGTTGAGGGTATTGAGAACAAATGGAAGCAACACGACCTTCTCTCTGAACTGTTTGCAATAAACAAAGCCATCAGGGCGGAACTCTACCCTATGCTTGAGCAAGAGGACAAAAAAGATTGCCGTGAGCAGGCTGTAAACAACTTCAGATACCTTGCCATACCTTCTGACAAAGAGGCGGCATATATGCAATGTAACAAAATAATCCACGCCTTACACGCATTGGATAATGCTGACAGAGAGAACATTCTCAAGAAATTCCGTATGAGCATAGAGAACTACTGCTCTATTATTTTTGACATAAGAAAAGACATACTCATCTATGGTGGTCACAAATGGAACGCCGTATTTGCAGAGGTTAAATTCTCAGATGACGCAAAAAAGGTCAACATACGCGTATGGCATAAAGACCCTGCAAAGAGAGGTATTCTAAACTATCCTGCATTCCAATCAGGCAAACTGAAACTTGAAGAGAAGAACGGACTATATTGGTTTGACTGTTCAAGACTCAATACCGATGAGGATATTGTCAAGTTTGTTTACAACGATGTTCTGCCTACACTTCTTGAGTACAGGAAAACACTTACCTGGTAATCACTCTATCTGCTCCAACTCTGTAGATGATAGTTCGGCAGGAATGGATTTACCTGATTTGACTCCTAATTTTATCAGACTCTGAACCTTGCCTGAAAGGTTGCCCTTGCCATCTTTAAGTTGGCCACGTGCCTCCTCGTACGTTTTTTGAGCCTGTTCAATCTTTTCGCCTAACTTCTTGTAATTCTCTGCAAAGGCGGCATATTTTTCATATATGCCCTCCGCCGCTTTAATTATAGCCTGCACATTCTCTTCCTGGCGGCTGTTCTGCCAAGTCTTCAGAATAAGGTCAAGGGCAAGCATAAGGTTTGTGGGATTAATAATGATAACCCCTTTCTTATATGCCTTCTGCCCAAGTTGAGGGTCTTTGTTCATAGCAAGAATATAACTGCCCTCATTAGGTACAAACATAAGCACAAGCGGTATTGAATCAGGGACCTCACTCTTGTAGTTCTTGTCAGAGAGTTCAGTCACGTGTTTCCAGATGGAGTCATAATTCTCCTTGACAGCCCTGTTTCTCTCATCATCTGACGCCGCACCCACATAATCTGTATAAGCGGTCAGAGAGACTTTTGAATCTATTATTATGGCTGAGCCGTCAGCCGCCTTCACTATGACATCGGGGCGTAAATCCCTGCCGTCCTCATTCTTTACATTCATCTGTACATAATACTCTCTACCCTCTCTTAATCCACTGTCATTCAGAATATTAGTAAGTACTTGCTCTCCCCAATCACCCTGCACCTTACCACGATTCTTAAGAGCCTCGGCAAGGTCTTGAGTAACCTTGTCACGGTTTTGGTCGTGGAGCAACACATTTTGAATGGACTCGTGTAACGTGCTTGTAGCCTTGTCATTGTTCTCCTTTGTCTTGTTCACAAGTTCACGCAACTCTTTGAGTTCCTTTTGCAGAGGGTCCACCACCCCGTTCATCTGCTCACGGTTAGCCTGCTTAAACTCCGCCTCACGCACCTTCAGTTGCTCCTCAAACTGAGACTTCATCTGCTCACGTGCAAGTCTGAGCTCATTCTCAGCCTGTTTGGCACGCAACTCCTCAGATGTCTTAGCCTGTTCCTTAACCGCCTCCACCATTTTTTTTGCACTCTCTTCTGACGAATCAAGTTTTGTCTGTAACACAGAGAGTTCAGCCTTTGAGAGACTTTTCATTACAAAATAGGTTACAACGGCGGCAATCACAGCCCCGATTAAAAACATAATAAATGACATAAAAACACCCATATTAACTTGATTATGTAATGCAAATAGTTAGTTGTCACCATTCCAATAGCCCACAGCCAACATTTGAGCTAAAAGAAGGGCGGGTCCAAATATAAAACACAACAAAAAAATCAGAATGGATCTTGAATTCGGATCATAACGATTGAAAACACTCATAGAAAAGCCCATGGCTGCGATTACCCAACTCAACAAAAATCTATCTCTTTTTTTCAACCTCACTCCACCATCTATCCATTCAAAGTTCTCCCTCCCGGCACCAAGTTCAAAGTGAAGTTTTACAATACCAAGATCCACTTGCGAAAAACCTCTTATTGAGTACATTCTTTGCGCTCTGACCTTGGCTTTTTCACCTTTTTCCGATTTAATATACTCAAAGCGAAACAGTTGTTGATTGAAAGCAGTTGGAGCAAGCAAAGCCATTTGAACTCCTTTATTAAACCACATAGGCGTTTCCTTTGAAACATTGCTTACATTGGTCACTTTTTTATGTTTTACCATAATCCCGTCATTTTCCCCATACCCTATTGCAATACAGCATACAACTTTCTCTCCTTTATTAAGCACTGATTTAGAGACAGATTTACTAAACGTTTGGCCTACCCAACATGTGTTTAGTCCCAACATCTGTGCTTTTAGAACTATCATCTCACCATAGAAACCTACTTTCTCATCGAGATTGAAAGTATCTTTACCACCCATAACAATGTAATTTCTAACCCCCTTGAACCTTCCATACGAGTTACATTCACTAAAAGCCGTTGGTTCGTCAATGACAAGACATATACTCAACCCCGTTTTCTGATTTATATCATTAATTTCATCAGAAAGAACAGATACAGCATTCTCATCAATTGGCGAACTTTTATAATTCCTTACAGAATGACGGTTACATATAGCCTCTTCAATTGTCATAATCTACAACAGTCTCTTAATGCATCAAAACTTTTGAAAAAATCTTTTCAAATACAATTTTCAAAGTTATATCTTTTAACACAACAAACTGCATTTTTCAACAAAAATAAATTAACAATTTTGCGGCATTTGAATTATTTTATACTTTCGCATAGTAAAAACATTAACAACCCCGCTATGACAGAACAGGAGATAAAATCATTAGTTGAGAGTCAGAGAAATTATTTCAGAAGCGGAGCCACGCTTGACTATAGTGTAAGAAAGGGGTGGCTTATTGCTTTAAGAAATGGAGTTCACAAATATGAGACAGCCTTGAGCGATGCACTGAAAACAGATTTGGGTAAGAGTGTTTTTGAGGGTTATGTCTGTGAAATAGGACTCACCTTGTCAAAAATAACTTGGACACTTAAACATCTGAAGTCACTGATGGCTGACAAACGCTACAGAATGCCACTTGTGCAGTTCCATTCAAAATGCTTCTCATCTGCCACTCCATACGGAACCGTACTGATTATGAGTCCGTGGAACTACCCTGTCCTGCTCACATTAGAGCCATTGATTTATGCTGTTGCCGCAGGAAATACCGTTATTCTGAAACCATCTGCCTACGCTCCCACAGTAAGTCAGGTATTGTGTGATATGATAAGTGAGGTGTTCCCGCCCGAACTTTTATCAGTGGTAAAGGGAGGCAGAGATGAGAACCAGTCTCTACTAAGCCAGAAGTTTGACTTCATATTCTTTACTGGAGGCAAAGTAGTGGGCAAGGTGGTACTGAAGCACGCCGCTGAGCATCTTACTCCCACTATTCTGGAACTTGGAGGCAAAAGCCCCTGCATTATTGACGCCTCAGCAAATATAAAGTTGGCGGCAAGAAGAGTTGTATTTGGAAAATACCTCAACTGCGGACAAACCTGTGTGGCTCCTGACTATATTCTGTGCCATAAAAGCGTTAAAGAGGCATTCATTAACGCCGTTAAAGAGGAAATTACAAGACAATTCAGCAAAGACCCTATCAACAACCCTGGTTACGGGAAAATAATCACACGCAAGCATTTTGACCGCATACTCGGACTAATTGATGAGAACAAGGTGGTTTACGGCGGAGCGTCAAATCTGTCCACTCTTCAAATAGCCCCGACTGTTATGGACGGAGTTACTTTTGATGACAAGGTTATGGGAGAAGAGATTTTCGGACCTGTGATGCCAATAATTGAATATGATGACTTGGAGAGTATAATATCATACATTGAGGACAACCCACACCCGCTTGCCTTGTATCTTTTCACTAATGACAAGGCTGTGGAGTCAAAAGTTATGAAGCACTGCCATTTTGGTGGTGGCTGCATAAATGACACTATGATTCATCTTGCCACCGATATGCCGTTTGGCGGAGTTGGTGAAAGTGGTATGGGTTCATACCATAATGAGGCGGGCTTTGAGGCGTTCACGCATCGCCGCAGCATAGTTGACAAAAAGAATTGGATAGACCTTTCAATACGCTACCAACCCTATAGTTCCTTTAAGGAGAAACTTGTTAGAATGGTGATGAGGTAACTCACCTTCTCAGTGTAATCTCTGTAACCTCCTGATTCGCCCAAATACGGTACGGCAGTGTGCAGCCAATGCCTATGTTCACATAGAGAGTCTGGTCTCCTTCATCACTGAACCCTTGGGCATCGGGGAACATAAGAGAGGCGGGGGTCCATCCAAAAAATCTCATCTGGGCGGCGTGAGTGTGTCCGCTAAGGGTTAGCGGAATGTCTGTATCAGGAAGCACCTCCGCACGCCAATGTGAAGGGTCGTGGCTAAGCAGTATGCGGAATCCGCTTGTGCCGTTCATCGCTTTAGGTAAATCGCCACGGTTAATGGTCTTAAAGCCTTGGTTTGAGCTGTTTGTGTTATCCACCCCGATTATAGTTATTGAATCACCGCCACGATGCACACAGATATTCTCATTCCGCAAAACACGCCACCCCATAGACTCTTCTATTCTGACAATTTCCTCAGTGGCCGAATCTCTCTGAGCCTCTGTTACAAACTCACGTGAGTAGATAAAGAAATCGTGGTTACCAAGAGTGCTGACAACCCCATCTTTAGCCCTTATATTCTTTAGTATGGGGATATATGGCTTTATGGCATCGGGGTTAAGATTTACAATATCACCGGTAAAGCAGACAAGGTCAGGCTTGAGATTATTAATAGAGTCCACCACCTTCTCAAGTGCTTCTGTATGTGTGCCAAATGAGTCAAGGTGAAGGTCACTTATATGGACTATCCTGTAGCCGTTAAAAGCAGGAGGAAGTGATGTGTTATGGTACTCCACCCTGTTTATATCAAGTTTGAAACGTCCTGCATAGCAGCCATAAAACACAAGGCACCATAAGACAAAGACAAGCGCCAGACCGCTCCACGCAAACGGAGCGTATGAAACTTGAAAACCGCAACTTCTGGACAGCAGCCACACAACAAACCATACTACATTTGGAACAAGAAACACAAATGCAGATACAACGACTAATGAAATAAGTCCAAAGAAAAACATATCAACTTTCAAAAATCAGCGGTTTATTCATACAAAAATTTTTAGTGCGTAAAAGTAATAAATTATTTCACTAACTTTGCACTCCGTGAAGAAAATAATATTATCCATATTACTGTCAGTAACACTAATTTCCGCCTTACAAAGTATTGCGGACGTTACGGAATACGTAATAGACAATGGCTTAGGCACATTCTCAAACATAGCGGAATTAGATGCCATAGAGTCTCTTCCTGTAGCGGATTATGCAATTAGTGCCACAGGGGTAACAGTACCGCCATCAGCATTTACTATTTTACGTAGTATATCGGCGGCATTTATACTTACCTTTACATCAACATTGCTGCTGTTGTCATTCTACGGCAATTTAGAACTGAAACTATTAAATTGCTTACGTTTTGTGGATAATTGCCACAGACTGCTTCCATATCATGGTTTTGTGTAAATAACATCTTGTTTTAAGAGAGAGTTTATAACACATTTTTAACCATCAAATAATACTACATTATGGGAGTTACAATTATAGGGGTGATTCTACTTGCTCTTTGCATTATACCGGTAGTGATTCTCCAAATTAAAAAGAATAAGAAAAAATAAAAAAATAATTGGTGCAAATTTGAAATCATACTTCAAAATTGCACCAATTAAAGTTTTTTAAGAAGCCTCATTATTTCATAAAAATGCTCCTTGTTGAATGTAACAAAATAAAAGAATGAGAACCTTAGCGGTCCTCACTCTTTTTTATCGTGGAGCATCAACCATAATTGAGTTATCTACGCCCTTGCAACCAACATATACCACTTTCAGAACAACCTTGCCCTTACCAATATTTCTGCCTACGTGTATCTTGTTTTGCATTTCAAAAACATTATCGCCCGCCTTGAAATCTGTATAACCCTCTTCTGTCTCCACTCTTAGAGTACCCTTCTCAACAAAAGCAAAAACAAGGTTCTTATGGTAGTGCCAACCTGTATTTGCACCCTTTGGCAACACAACGGTACACATTGTAACCTGTGCGTCACACTCTGGCATTACTATACGCTCTCCAACGCTTGTTGTGTCAGATACTGATACATCCTTGACGCTGACACCATTATTGTATGCAAACGCAACTGATACATTGGCTAAACACAACACAGCCGCCACGCTGTAAATTTTAATTGATTTTAACATATCTTAAATTTTTATAGAATTATTTTCTCACCACAACTCAAATAATTTATTCTCTCCCCCATAATCTCACGCAAACGCAGATATACTGAATATGAGGTACAATGCATTGTATAAAACCTACAGTTCTTATAGGCAAGCAATCTATGGGCGAGTGCCTTAATATATGCTGTCTCCTCCTTAGTATCAAGCCCGCTGTTTGCCGTATGGAATCCTGAAAAAACGTATGACGGCACCTTGCCTGTAAGTTCCACCGCCCGCTCTATTATATTTACAATGCCGTGGTGGGCACAACCTCCAAAAAGGTAGGATTTTCCGTTTTCCTCAATCAAAAGAGAGCGTTCATCAGGGGAAGCGTCGTGAGACACTCTATCAGCAGCTTTTAACCTACTATTCCCCGATGGTAACAAATCATTACCTCTCACTCCTGAGAAAAATTTGACGCCGTCAGACAGTGTCACCGTATCATCACACAAAACCAAACGAGTGCCAGCAATTACGCCATTATCTATACCAATGCTGTGCAACCCGTCATCGTGGAAGGAATAGCGGGTCACAAATGCCTGACTATCAATATAGACATTTGCCTTGGGGTTCACCTTTATAAACGCCCCGATGCCTCCGCCGTGGTCATAATGCCCGTGAGAGATAAAGCAAGCGTCAACCACCGACATATCAATACCAGCCTTACGTGCGTTTTTAATAAACAAGTCACCTTTTCCTGTGTCAAACAGAATTTTTTTGCCACAGTTCAACGCAATATGAAGGCTCAGTCCGTGTTCAGATTCAAAACCCTTTGCGGCACAATTATCAATCAATGAAGTTATTTCCACAGTATAGTTTCCACTTGTCTGGATTTAGTGGCTTCTCTCTATAGCCAACAGCGGCTTTATTGATTTTCCCACATTGAGCAAGTGGTCTGCAATACGCTCAGCATTAGATGTGAGAGAGAGGTATTGGGCTCCTGTGGCAGGAGTGCACTCCCCGTTTGACAATCTTTTAATATGAGCCTCCTCCATCTCACGGGTGAATTCATCTACATCATCCTCAATAGACTCAGCGGTGTTAAGAGCATTCAGGTTCTCCTTGTGATATGCTATCTCAACCTGCACATATAGAGAGTTCACCAACTCCTGCAAGTGAGAAATCTCAGCCAAAGCGTCAGATGAGAATGTCAGACCATTCTCCTTAAGAGTATTGGCATACTCAATTATGTTCTCAGCATAATCTCCTACACGCTCAATATCACGCACTACACGGAATGTTGATGAAAGGAATATACGGTCGTGTTCATTAAGGCTACGACCATCAGAGAGTTTGACCACAAAGTCAACTATTGAACGGTTCAGGAAGTTGAGTTCGTGCTCATCTTGGCGGAACTGCCCTTCCTCTTCAAAATCAAGCGTTGTAATTATATAAATTGACCTGTTAAAGTTACCCATAGCAATCTTTGCCATATTAAGAATCTCTTTCTTTGTCTGCTCAACAGCAATAGGCGGAGTCTTTAACAAGTTATCATCAATATAATATACGTGACGGTAATCAGACTCAACCATAGCAGGCTTGTCAGGAATCATTCTGCACACCACCTTGACCAACTGATTTGTAAGCGGCAGCATAAAGCAAACTGTAATGGTATTGAATATAGTGTGGAACATTGCAAGTTGTGTCTGAGGAACATCGGGGAACATTTTTGCGAATATTGTTCCATACCCGATACCTGCGAACGCCTGCATAAATGCAGCCACTATCATAAACACCACGACACCCGTACAGTTAAAGAGCAGGTGAATGAGAGCGGTGCGTTTTGCGTTTGTACTGCCTGTGGCACCTGCTACAAGGGCTACAACGCAGGAACCTATGTTTGAACCCATTGTAATGTAGATACCTTGGTCAAGTGATATAAGCCCCGTCACCACCATTGCAAGAGCAATTGATGTCATTACAGATGAACTCTGTATTATTGCAGTGAACACTGCCCCGATTATAACAAGCAGGATAGGATTTGAGATTCCTGCAAGGAAACTCTTTATAGCATCAGCCTCAGCAAAGACTGACATTGAGTCACTCATAAGTGTAAGACCAACAAAGAGCATTCCAAAGCCTGTTATTATACCGCCCCACTTCTTGGCAATATCTTTTTTAGCAAAAAGTATTGTAAACGCCCCGATGCCTGCGAATGCTGAGAAAATTATGGATGTGGAGACTGAATTGCCACCGAACATACCCAAAGCCACAATCTGTGCGGTAATTGTAGTACCAATGTTTGCACCATATATAATGGTTGCGGCTTGCACCAAAGATATTATACCGGCATTTACAAAACCAATGGTCATTACGGTTGTGGCTCCTGAACTTTGGATTGCCGCCGTACCCAACGCACCTATGCCAACACCAAGCAACTTGCTTTTTGAGGCCTTTTTAAACAGTGATTTAAGTTTTTTTGAACTTGCTGACTCAAGGTTCTCACTCATCATCTGGCAGGCGATAAGAAATATGCCTATACCGGCAAGCAGAGTCAGAATGGCTGTGGAAATTTCAATTGCAGTCATTATATTTTAATCTATTTAATATGTTTTCTTTAATCATCGGGGCATAAAACAACAGGTCATAGTGATGCAGGTTACCTACAGGCCACGGAGCCTCAAATGATAATTGTTTTTCATCAAACCCTCTCACTATAAGCACGTTATTTGCCGTATCAAGTGTAGCGGACAACTTCTGTCCATAGTATGTGAATTCAGCCGGTTCAGGTGTCACGCTCCAATTTACGGGATTAATACAAACCGCGGCGTCATTCTGTACAAAATCCCACATATTGGATACTTCAGATACTGAGTTGTAACTAATAGTCACCCCTGTATCTGTGGCATTTTGAGCCGGTTTTATATATGGAGATTTCAAGTCATCATCATTAACACCGTAACCAATTGAATACGCCGCAACCATACGTGAGTACCGCTCATCGGTCAAACGCTTGAGCACGGCAAGTGTCATCTGAGCACCTTGGCTGAAACCTGCGATAACAAACCTACGCCCGCCGTTCAGATGCTCCATATAGTAGTCAAAAGCCTCACACACCTCATTAGCGACCACCGCCGCCGTTGAGTCAAACCGCTCACGTGGCAACATAACAGCACCCATAGTATATTGGTGCGTGTACGGGGCGAACATATTAACCGAATCAGGGAAATAATTACGGCTGACAAAATCAAGTTCCCTCTTGATGGCTCCCTTCTCCTCTGGTGTCAGCAAGGCGGTGTAACTCTCTGAGCCATCGGGGTTATAAGATTTAAGAACCTCTGTTGAGGCAATGTAGAACACATCAATGAAGTTTGTATCAGGAACTGCGGGATTCTTGTACCACGCACTGTCGGCTTGAAAGTATGATGTACCGGCATCCTTGCATCCGCAAGAGGAGAGCAGCAGAATAAAAGGCGTCACCAGTAAAAAAAACTTTTTCATATTTCCCATTGTAGCCGTAAAGTTAGATAAAAAGTAAATATTCACAAAGTTTAGTTTCAAATTAATCTTGAGTCATCGGGGTTGACAAGTATTTATTTCTGGTAAAGATTACAAACTGTAACAATCCTGCAATATGCGCCACCACAATCATCCAGAATGCGGCATTGTAGCCTAAATACTCTGATACAAGTCCGCCAAGCAGAACACCTATACCCATTCCAAAATCCCACGATGTAAGGACGGTACTGTTTGCCGTGCCCCTTTGGTTATGGTCCGCCATATTAATCATCATATTCTGAAAGGCAGGCCACATATGACCGTTGCCTACTCCTATGAGAATAGCGGTGCAGTAATATGAAATCTGAGACGGAATGGCTACGAATATGAAGAAACCCACTGTTGATATTATTATACCGGAAAGTGCGTTTGATATGACCTTCCCCTCTCTCAGCGCCTTATTACCCTGCAAGCGGGACAGTATGAGTCCCGTTGAGAGCAACAGGAAGAATGTGCCGGTGCCTGTGGTTATGTTCAAAATCTCCTTACTGTAAATTGCCACATAGTTACTCATAACACCCCAGCAGAATCCAAAGAAACAGAGATTAAGCCCTAAGAACCAACCTTTCACAAGAAAGAAACGGTCAAAAGAGAGTTTCTTGGGTTTCTCAGGCAGTTCACGCTCAGGAGCCTTAATGAATGCGGCGTTTAGGAATCCAAGACCAGCCACTATGAATGAAATCCAAAACAACACATCAAAATTATTACAATATTTATACAGGAATAACCCCACCGACGGAGATATTGCCGTGGCAATATTATTACTGAGACCATATAGTCCTATGCCTTCATTGCGTCTTGAAGGTGGCAGCACGTCTATAGCCATAGTGCTGTTAGCCACCGTGGTAGCACCGAACGGACCTCCGTGCAGTGTTCTGAAAATGGCGAACCACACAAGGCTTCCAGCCAGCAGATATCCTCCAAAGAAGAGAAAATAGACAAAGAGACAGATGAGCAGCACCGTTTTACGCGGAAAACTGTCAACAATAAAGCCACTGAAAGGTCTCACAAGAAGTGCCACAATAGTGTACCCTGCCAGCACCACCCCTATTGTATCCTTGGTGGCGGCGTAAGTCTCACTCAAATAGAGCGGCAGAAGCGGCGTGAGCAGATAAAAAGAGAAAAACAAGGCAAAGTTTGTAATCATCACCCTGTTATACTGCGCATTCCAAAGTTTCTCCTTAGTTTCTGACATTACACCACAAAGTTACACTATTTCACTCCTCAGTGTAACTCTCACGCTCAAAATCTTCAATATGTTTTTTTGCGGTGCTGTCAATGGCGTCATTGTGCCCTTTTAACGCGGCGAAGGAGGCGAACTGTGCCGCCCTTGCCTGTCGTGGCATAGGTCTGTGCACCTTTGAAGTGTGGTGCGGCATATCTATTATGTCATCATAGTTATCCATATTCTTATGCTTTATGTCCTCCAATCTGGCGGTTACGTTCACGGGCTGTGGCTCCTTCGGCAAAATTAGTACCCTTAAGTATGGCGTTCTTGCCATAGCGGCGTTTTATGTCAAGAATGGTCTCCTGCATACGCCTCTCCTTCTCATCAGCCTCCTTGTCAGCCATCGTGGTGTCACTATCAGGGAACAGTTCAAGTTGCACGGGCTGTGACGCGACCTTTTGAGCCTCCGCCTCACTAATAACATTGTTTACGCAGATGTTCAGACGACGTACAAGAAACGCAGGGTTCACTATCTTGTCAAAAAGCGTCATTACAGCATCTGTTATCTTATACCCCGATGATGTATGCTTGCCCAGATTTGCCGTACCGTGTGCCGGCTTAGGGACTGATTTTCCGTAGTAGTTGCGTACAATGTCACCGTCATAGCCATTAAGTATCTCACTCTCCATAGAGGCTTCATCATAGTTAATAGTCAGTACTATCTGATTGGTAACCAGCCGTTTGCTAACAAGGTCAAGTGCCGTATTCTCTGCCATCTCACGTGTCACCACCTTTGCCTTTGCAAATGTATAAGCCTCTGACAGTACTTGTCCGCTGCTTAGTGAGTTGGTCTCTGGTCTGTACGCCTTAATATCAGCAATAGTGCAGGGCTCCCAGCCCCAGGCGTGGTCAATGAGCAGTTCAGCATTCACACCGAACAAATTATACAATGTCTCCTCGTGCTCAATAGAGAAGCGTGCCAACTGCCCCATTGTGCGTATGCCATATGGGTCAAGACGGGTTACCACACCCTTGCCCACACGCCAGAAATCAGTGAGAGGGGTATGACTCCAAA
Source organism: Candidatus Enterocola sp. (assembly GCA_045617165.1). Classification (GTDB taxonomy): domain Bacteria; phylum Bacteroidota; class Bacteroidia; order Bacteroidales; family Paludibacteraceae; genus Enterocola. The sequence goes on from JAZLIE010000010.1 coordinate 34,613, forward strand.
GTTTACGGCGGTACTCCATCTCAGTGAGTTCCGCAATCCGCACCCCGTCCTTGTCGGCAGGTATATGCTTAGCCACAATATCCATTGCAATCTTGCATAGGTAAAGGTTCTCCCCGATGCCTGCCGTGGCGGTTATTCCAGTCGTGGAAAGCACATCTTGAATCATCTTCATTGCAAGGTCACGGGCACTCAATCCATACATTTTAATGTAGTCTGTGGCATCAATGAAGACCTCATCTATGGAATAAACGTGTATGTCATCGGGGGATATGTATTTAAGGTATATATTATATATGCGTGTGCTGTAATCAATGTAGTGTGACATACGGGGAGGCGCTATATGGAAATCAACCGCCATCTCAGGGTGAGTTTTCAGTTCTATGTCACTCTTTGAACTGCCTTTCAGTTTGAAATCAGACATTGCGAGTGCCCTCTGCTCATTAACCGCCCTCAAACGCTGCTTCACCTCAAAGAGCCTCGCCCTGCCACCAATGCCGTACGCCTTAAGCGCAGGAGTTACGGCAAGGCAGATGGTCTTGTCTGTACGGCTCTCATCAGCCACCACCAGATTGGCGTCAAGCGGGTCCAGTCCTCTCTCAACACACTCCACAGAGGCGAAGAATGACTTTAGGTCTATTGCTATGTAGGTTTTTGTCTTCAATCCTTTGTCTTATAGCAATCTTTGCGTTTTGGATTCTTTGGGAACCAACCCCTCTCCACACGCTTCTTCTGCTCAAAAATCTCTAAAATACTCCATAGGCAGGTGCAGCCGAGCACACCAAACGCCGGACTCAGAATCTCATTTGACACCAACAGACTTACCGCCACAAAAAAGAGTCCAAGCAGGGCGAACACCCACCAGCACTTGGTTCCGAAATAGTACTCGCTTTTAATTACTATAGGGTGGAACGCCCCTATTATGAGAAATGTAATTACCGCTATTATCAATCCTGTGTAGTTCATATCATATCTAAGGTAGGTTCTGTTTATTTCAAAGTTCAAAAGTACAAAATCTTTTTCTTGCAACATTCAATCATATTTTATAATTTTGCTCTGGTATGATTAACACGAAACAAAAATGACCGAGCCGTTATGCAGGCATACGGTTTCCCCATCAAGGACTTCACAGAATCAGACTGCGTAGCCCGCCTGTTTGAACTTTACAGCAAACTGACAGAAAAATAATAAATCTTCAGAGCTTGAATGGCTCTGCGTATAATATAGCATTAGAAGAGATATGTAAACTAAAGTGCTTTAAGCCATATCCTAATGAACAGAATATCTATTGGGTTGGCAGTATCGATGACTTTGATTTGGAAAATCTGCTGATAGCGGCTAAAAAAGCGGTGAGTTTTGGATATACCGTTTACATACTTCCAAACCCCAAGAACGTAAGAACTCCTGATTTTATTTTTGAGAAGAAAGGTCTGTATAGGGATTATGACTTAAAGACTATAAACGGGAAAAATTCAGTAGGAAATAGTCTTATGGATTCCATTGGGCAGACAAGACACGTGTTGTTGAATGTTAATTCAAATTACAATCCAAGAAAACTATCTGAAGAATTGGTAACGTATTTTGAAAGGAATGTTAATGCTCTATCTGTAATGCTTTTCAAAAAGAAGCGTTTGTTGTTCTATAATAGAGATCAGGCGTTGCGACCACAATTTAACAGAATGTTTCGTAAAGAATGGGCTAAAAAGAAATAGCACCAGTTTGTTAGAATCTGGTGCTAATCAGTGGAAGAAACGTTTTGCCTTACCACTATCCATCGGAAGTATTGCCGAGACAGTCATCGTTAGATAACACTGCAAAGATAGTCATTTTTAACGGAATAATTGCACAAACGCAACAATTTTTTTAAATAAAATTGTTCTATGATGGTTAAACAAATAATTTATTTGGAAAATACATTGCTATACTATATCTTTGCATAAATAGATATATTTTTACACCGTAAAATGAAAGATGTTGTTATAAAATATTCAACAGACGAGGAGAAAAGAAACGCAATCCGTGGTATGCTTAATGCTAAAAAAGAATGGCTTGAATATGTAAAAAAGCGTGAAGCGGAGTTGAGTTTATGAAGTTGTCCGTTGATAGGATAAATCAGAATTCACCATATTGGGTTATTCAATTGGATGATATGTTGTTCCGTTTTGTCACAAAGAACGGAGTTAAGTACAATGTTGGTTTTTATCCTGATAAATATTTCCTAAAGGATGGTGCATACCATTTCTTTATTTCCAATACAGATGATGTTTACGCACCTAAAGATGCCAGCGTCTTTAAAGTTATTTCCAATGTAATAGAGGAATTCTTTAGACAGGAAGAATCTGTTATGTTGTATATTTGCGAACCAAAAGATCATCGAGAAAAAACACGCAGCTTATTATATAAACGATGGTTTACGAATTATAAATATAATGAGAGCCTCACATTAAAGGATATTGACATTAATTTTGATGGATACATTGTGTATGCAGGAATGATAATAAGGAAAGACCATAAGAATTATAATGAAATTATTGATGCATTTGATAAATTCATAAAAGAGATTCCTCAAATCTATACAGTTACCCCTAAGTAGCGAATTCTCTTGACCATTAATGTTCTACTTTCAGACTATGAGGTACATACCAAACGCCTCAATCTTAAAACAAGAAAAATCAAATTTTTTCCTCAACTTGTCCCAAGTTATGAGACAAGTTGCATTTATCTTTGTCTGCTGATATTAATGCGTTCTTATTACAGTTGTAGCATCCACTCGGTAGTGGGAACAATATTTATGGTTTCACCTTCCATTTCCACTTGTTCCTTCGTGTCAAAAGTTAACAAGAGCAAATTGTGGCAGTTAATCTTTTTGGCTGCTTTGACCAAACTAGTCAGCTCTCGTTTGCGAGTTTTAGGAGATGATATATCATAACTAACTTGAATAAGTTGTTCGATATGGCTACCACGAAAAAGAAAATTTAGGAATACCTATCAAAAGAAAAGCCTCCTTGAGATAACTAAAATATGCCGTTGCCGTTTTGGAACTCAACCCAAATAATTCTGCAACTTATTCCACTATTTTCCTATTTTTTTGGTTTTCTATTCCACTATTTTCTATGTTTTTGGTATTTTCTATTCCACTAAATTCAAGAAAAAAAACAGACAAATATGCAAAATACTTGTCTATCAAGTCTGCAATGAACAACTTTGCATATATCAAAATTTTTTCCGTAACTTTACAACCGCTGAACGAAGCAAAGTCATTATGAGTAAGTTTGAAATACCCTTTATTCACGTCTGTATTCAGGCATTTGGACAGCGGTTTGCTTTATCGTTGCAAGCCGCTTATCGCTATTTGCGCAATCATAAGGGGCTCGTTTTTCTTATAGAGTTTTACGATGTCGAACATTTGCAAAATGTGTAAACAACATGGAAACAACACAAGAACTTTTGACATTGTATCCCCAATGGGGAGAGGATAGAATTCGAGAGCAAATTGATAAAATTGCTAATTCTTTTTTCAATAGAGGTGTTATCAATAATGGAACGGAATCGTATGAACTATTAGAATTTGAATTTTACATAGATCATCCGAATTTTCAAGATAAAGTAACGTATGATAGGAACTGGAAAAAGCCAGGTGAATTATTGTATCATTATAGTGGTATTGATATTTGTTTTGCTTCCGACACAAATATAATGGGTGGTATACTAATTCGCTCAGTCCACAAAATTGGAGTTCCTTTTAATGAGGGCATTATTTGTGGACCTCTTAAGTTGAAAGATGTTTTATTAAATAGTGCCTCGCAAAAATTGGTCTTTACATTAGATTCTCGAAATAACCAACAGAACATTAAATTTGATAAGACTAATCGAATCAATGTCCCTTATGAGAAAGAGAATAAAGGTTATTTGCGCTTTGTTAGGAAAGATTATCACGGAGTGATTATAGTAGACAATAAGAAATCACTAGAGCGGTTGAAAGTAAATTATAAAATTTGATAGCATTAGAGCCATAGGGCTCTTTTTTATTAATAATATCTAAAGCGAATCTTTTAACTATATTTAACGTTTTCGATTCTTTTGTTTGCGAAAAAAACATATACGTTTGCAACGTCAAATCAATTAAACATTAAATATCTATGAATATTACTATTCAACAGCGACTAACCGTTGCTAAACATTTAAATGAACTTTTTTTGCGTGATTGTAATGGATTATTGGATGAACCATTAATTCAAACAGTAAAATGCGTCTGTTGTTTGCATTAATGCAGGTTCTATAGAACACATGACAGATGACGAACTGACATATTTAATTGGACACGAAATAGGACACATTATTAATCATGATGCAGAATTGGGGTGCTTGTACGACACCTATTGTGACAAATTAAAGTACATTTTTTCGGTTGAAACGATACTCATCCTATTTTTCCTTTCCGTGTTGATGCCTTACATCTATATGCCAATGCTACTAATGAATATGCTTTACGAAAACAACTAAAACCCATTATCTCAACCATTGAATACTATGCCAAACATTCATAATTCAAGTGTAATACTATCTCACCCCATAGTTGCACCAGAGACACTACGTAATCGGGTATTTTTCTCTAAACATCTTACTGCATACCAATGTTGGAAGGAATTAGAAACTGCCCTAAAACGGCAAGGAGTAAAATATGAATTATTGCCTCATACAACGGATATTTGGGCGCGTGATTATATGCCTGTACAATGTATGTCAAATAGGTATGTAACTTACGAATATAATCCAGATTATTTGCAGAGACAACCCCAATATATCACGAATTGGCAGACTGTTATACAGCGACATCGTTTACCAATACATGATTCTCAATTAATACTTGATGGCGGTAATGTGATTGTATGCGATGAAAAAGTAATTCTTACGGATAAAATATTTGTGGAAAATCCAACTTTAAGTGCCAATGATGTTCTATATAGATTAGAAAATGATTTTCAGGCAGAAATTGTAATTATTCCATGGGACAAAGCCGAACCATACGGTCATGCAGATGGTATGGTTCGTTATGTGGGCAACAATCGAGTGTTATTAACTAATTATATTGATTTTGACCCTCAATTGAGAGATCAATTACTACAAAAATTGCAGCCACATTTTGATGTGATAGAGTTGCACTATGATGTATCAAAACCGCACAAATGGAATTGGGCATATATCAACTATTTGCTTGTAGATGGTAAACTATTTATGCCACGACTAAATGCGGAAGAAGATGAACAAGCATACACACAATTAAGTGTTGCCTTAAATATTCCAACCAAGCATATAGAATTAATTGATATACATACCATCCTAAAAGCTGGTGGCGGTCTTAATTGTATATCTTGGACTATTTTTGCCAATCGTTCACCACTGTTACACGATGAACTAACATCGGCTATGCATAAGGAGTTTTCTATTGATGAAGAAACAGAAATATAGCATAAGGCAAAGTGTGTTTGGCAACTTCTTGGAACGAACTACACGCAAAAACAACTGCAACAGTATTGCGATATTTATGCAATAACTATTGCTCAAGCCCAACGCTGGAAATAAGCCGTAAAGTGCAAAAAATAAATCTTAAATGTAATATTTGCCCAAAAAGTTCGTAATCAAAATAATAGAAGGGGTATTTAGTTTAGAGAAAAGCCTACCTTCGCTTTTTGTAACTTTTTTTCGCTGCGCTCAAAGAAGTTAACTGTCGCTCGGAAGATGCAAAAGCCTGAAGGCTTATGAAGCCTGCGTCTTAGCCTCAATGAGAGCACGCTCTCCTTTAGGCTAAGCCACAGTCTTCATAAAAACTTCGTTTTTTTTTGCATCTTCTCTCGCTTTTTGTAACTTTGTACAATCTCTTAAA
>JAZLIE010000011.1:0-4888 GCA_045617165.1 Candidatus Enterocola sp.
ACAGAGACCAACTCAAGTGAGGTTGCCATAAACGCAAACGACGTAGCGAAAATAGAGCGTTCAATTGTTCTTGTGCAAGATGTACAAGGATATTGGTATGATGTTTGCAAGATAGGCTCTCAGATATGGACGGCTGAGAATCTGCATTGCAGCCAGTATGACACAAATTCTGAGGCATACAACGCCGAATGGCTTGACACACCACATACATTACCTCTATACGTGCCTGATCCAATGGGTCAGAAATTACAAGAATGGACTCCTTATTACTACTTCACAAACACTGCAGATGAGTACGGTTACTACTATAACTGGGCTGCAATAGTGGGAGTAGCAGTAGGAAATGAACAGATAGAAGCGTTCAGTGGCAACCGTCAGGGAATCTGCCCCAACGGTTGGCACGTTCCGTCAAATGAGGAATGGACAGCTCTTATAAATCGTGTAGAGCAAACAGACGGCAAAGGTAAAGATAATGCTGGTAGATGCTTGAAGACAGCAACAAACTGGGGTGATAACAGCACGGATGCGTATGGTTTTGCGGCTATGCCTGCAGGTTACATAGTGTCATCTGGATTAACTGCTACTGGCTACCTCACCTATATTAAATCGGCTACACCAGATGTTGACGCACAAGGTGCTTTCGAATGCCAAATATATAAAGGCTCTCCTTCATTGAGCATAAGAAGCCAGAATAAGAATATGGGAATGTCTGCACGTTGCGTAAAGGATTGATACTCCTACGGAGTAATGTATAACGTATGATGTATGAGGGTCAAGGGAGAGACAAAACTCCCTTGACCTTTTGTTTTGAGTTTTGTTGCAATTCTATAAACTTTATTGTACCTTTGCGTTCCGAAAAAAAACATTATTTTTTAATCTGTCTAAAAATCAAAATGCAAATGAAAAAGTGTATTTATTTGGTTGCCGTGCTGTTGGTAACAGCGGGAGCCGTATCGTGTAAGAAAGATTCAATTGTAAGGGAGCAGGAAGATACGCAATCAACTGGCGTGATGCGTTCTGCAACAATAGCGGAAGAGGGACGTCCTGCCTGTCAGAGTGCGTTGGACGATGATAGTAACTGGGTGGAGATAGGCGGACGGTACTGGTTGAGGGAAAGCACAAGATGCGTAGAGTATGACACAGAGTCAGAGGCATACAATGCCGATTGGCTTACCAACAACACTATATCTACATCAGCGAGTTCTATATATACCCCATACTACACCGACATTTCAGATACAGACATACCTGATTGTTTGAAAGAACAGTCAGGCAAGTTGGGAGTGCTTTACAACTGGGCTGCAGCGGTAGGGGTTGCAGATGGTCAGGCACAGGAAACATTATTCACAGAGAAAAGGCAGGGCATCTGCCCAAACGGATCTCACGTACCGACAAAAACGGAATTGGAGATTCTTGCCGCTGCTTTGGGGGGCACGTCTGTTGCAGGTGCAAAGATGAAGACATCCATAGGCTGGGAATCCTACACAGGTGAAGGAGACGACGGCTTCGCGGCTCTGCCTGCTGGTTACGCCGATAATGGTGAAGTGCAATATGTTGGCGGCAGTACTGGTTTCTGGTCGGTTACTCTAGATGAGAACTGGTATGACTACGCTCACTGTGGCTATCTCCGTTACGACAATAACCTCTTTGACTGCGACTTTATCAACAAGAAGTACATTGGACTATCTGTGCGTTGCGTAAGAAATGCAATGTTACGCCCAGCCTGTCAAAGTGCGTTGGATGATGATAGCAACTGGGTTGAGATAGGTGGAAGGTACTGGTTGAGAGAAAATACAAAATGTATAGAGTATGACACAGAGTCTGAGGCTTACAATACCGATAGGCTTATAAACAGCCCTATACCTACATCAGCGAGTAGAGTAAACACACCATACTACACCTCCATTCCTAATTCAAAAAAACCTTCTTCTATGAGTTCAGAGCAATTCGGCAAGTTGGGCAACCTCTACAACTGGTCTGCTGCGGTAGGTATTGTAGATGGTAATACACAAATGACAGCATTTACTGGCAATCGTCAAGGCATCTGCCCTAACGGATCTCACATTCCGTCAGAAAAGGAATGGAATGATCTTGCAGACGCTTTGGACGGTAAAGAGGCGGCTGGTAAAAAGGTAAAAGCCTCCTTTGGCTGGAACGGTAAAGGCAATGGTACAGATGACTACGGCTTTGCGGCTCTGCCAGCTGGCTTCGCAGATGGAAGCAGCCTGCGTAGTGTTGGCAGCGATGCCCATTTCTGGACTGCCACTCATTATGAGGGCTATGGCCACCAAGCTTACCATCGTAGCCTTGAATCCAACTATAGTATCTTGTACGATCTTCACGGTGATGATTCCTACGGTCTATCAGTGCGTTGCATAAGAAATTATCCAGAGGGGGAGACATCAGCGTCACCACGTCCTGTATGTCAGAGTGTGTTGGATGATGATAGCAAATGGGTGAAGATAGGCAGTCAGTACTGGCTCAAGGAAAACACCAAGTGCATAGAGTATGACACAGAGTCTGAGGCTTATAATACTCTTGAATACAACACAATTCCTATGTCACCCAATGAGGTATTTACTCCATACTATACTCCCTTTCCAAATAGTAGAAAAACTTCTTATATGACTGATGACCAGGTCGGCAAGTTGGGCGTGCTTTACAACTGGGCCGCAGCGGTAGGGGTTGCAGATGGTCAGGCACAGAAAACATTATTCACACAAAAAAGGCAGGGCATTTGCCCCAACGGATCTCACATACCGACAATGACGGAATGGAATGTTCTTCAAGATTATTTGGGCGGTGAGTGTAAGGCAGGTAAAAAGCTGAAGACAACCTCTGGTTGGTTTTTTGATGGAACTATGTATAACGGCAATGGTACAGATGAGTATGGTTTTGCGGCTTTGCCGGCAGGCAGTTCAAATGGGGGAGGTGTGAGCGGCGTAAGCGAATTGGCTGGTTTCTGGACTACTACTACGTATGAGAAAAATAATGGTCGCGACGCTTGGCTTCGCTACCTCGCTTATGGTCATGACTGCTTTTACGTGACAGCCAACCTTAAGAACTATGCGTATAGCGTGCGTTGTCTAAAGAATCAGGAGTAGTTACTTTGCGTCTTGCAAAGAAAGAGACAAATTAGTGGATTATCTAAAAATCAAAATGCAAATGAAAAAGTGTATTTATTTGGTTTCCGTGTTGTTGGTAATGGCAGGGGTTGTTTCGTGTAAGAAGGATTCAGTTGTGAAGGAACCAGAAAAAGTGGCACAGCCTACAGGTGTAATGCGTTCTGTAACAATAACGGCGGGTCAGGGAGAAACCAGAATCAGCGTGTCAAGCGGAAATCACATTTGGTCAAAAGGAGAGAAACTTAATATTGTGCCCGTATCAGGTGGTTTTGGTGTCGCCTCACTTGATATTATTGATGGTATAGGTTCAGCCTCAGGTACATTTGACGGAAAAATGGATTCTGGAATAAAAGAAAACACATCATTGTGCGGTTGGGTTGATGAAGTTAATTGGGGTTATGAAAACGGTGAGTTGCAATATTGGTTGTCGTCAAATCAGGTTTATGTTGAAAATTTGGAGGATGTCAAATATCCTGTTGCGGGTACAGGCTCAATAGAAGATGGAATATCTCTGAAAAACCCATTCGGTATTCTGTGTCTTGATGTAAGCAGTGAACTCACGTATGCTCTGAATAACATAGAAGTGGTGTCTGAGTCTAACAATATTTCAGGTTGGTTTAAAATAAATCCAATAACACTGTCAACAGATGGAATAGAGGGCAAATTAACAGGTAAATATGTGAGAATGGATTGTGGACAGGATGTGGGTTTGTATGAGGCAAGTGTCAAATTCTATATTCTAATTCCGGCAGGAACATACGATGCCAATGACCTTACGGTAAAGTTAAATATGAAGGACTATTCAGAACAAGAGTTTAAACTGAGAACGATTACTATTACCGCTGGCAGTGTGACAACTGTGATTGTGAGTGAAAAACTGGCGGCACGCCCTGCTTGTCAGAGTGCGCTGGATGCAGATGACAATTGGGTTACAATAGGCAGTCAGCAGTGGCTCAAGGAAAACACAAGGTGCATAGAGTATGACACGGAGTCAGAGGCTTGCAATGCCACTTGGCTTATCAACAACACAATACCTACATCAGAGAGTGTGTCAAATACTCCGTACTACACACCCATTCCTGTTTCCAAAAAAACTTACTATATGAGTGAAGACCAGTTTGACAAGTTGGGTATGCTGTACAACTGGGCTGCGGCGGTAGGTGTTGCAGACGGTACGTCACAGACAACGGCATTCACAGAAAAACGTCAGGGCATCTGCCCTAACGGATCTCACGTACCGACAAAAGCGGAGTGGAATGTCCTTAAAACGTATATAGAGGAAATAGAGGGCAAAGGAGCAGATAATGCAGGTGCATACCTGAAGGTAACAGCAGGTTGGAACAAAAGAGGCAATGGTACAAACACGTATGGTTTTGCGGCTCTGCCGGCAGGCTCCGCTGAAGGAAGTTGGGTGAGTGACATAGGTAACATTGCCTTTTATTGGTCTTCGGACGCTGCCGATAATAGTAGTGCGAGCATATCCTACTTGCTTTTCATTGATTCTATTTTGGATTTTAGCGACAACTGCTATAAGAGCGTTGCACTATCGTGTCGGTGTATCAGAAATTAAAATTTAAGAGAAAAGAAAGGGTCAAGGGAGACACAAAACTCCCTTGGCCTTTAATCAAAAAGCAAATGAAAAAGTGTATTTATTTGGTTGCCGTGCTGTTGGTAATGGCAGGGGTAGTATCGTGTAAGAAAAATTCAGATGTAAAAGAACCGGAAAAAGAGGCGCAGCCTACAGGCGTGATGCGTTCAGTGAC
>JAZLIE010000012.1:0-28104 GCA_045617165.1 Candidatus Enterocola sp.
CACTTGATGACCTTAACACTTGGACAGACAAGGCCGGTGTACCTCGTTATGGCAAGACATATCTATATGACGGCGGTACTGGAGAACGCTTTGACCAACCTGCCACAGTGGGTGTAATCTATATGCTTAAACTTGGGCACATGGTTGAGGATAAGATGCACGCACGTTCAATAGGTCCTTACTCACTAATCACACAGCAACCTCTTGGTGGTAAAGCACAATTCGGAGGTCAGCGTTTCGGTGAAATGGAGGTATGGGCACTTGAGGCATTTGGTGCCGCTCACGTTCTTCAAGAGATTCTGACAATCAAGTCTGATGATGTCAAGGGCAGAGCCGATTCATATACAGCAATTGTCAAAGGTGAGCCAATGCCTAAACCAGGTATTCCGGAATCACTTAATGTTTTGCTGCACGAGATGAGAGGTTTGGGTCTGAACGTTAAATTAGAATAAAATTTGAACTATGGCATTTAGAAACGATAATACTAAAAAAGCTGACAGCTTCAAGAAGATTTCAATATCACTTGCATCTCCTGAAGAGTTAAAAGCCACTTCATACGGTGAGGTAACAAAACCAGAGACCATCAACTACCGTACATATAAGCCGGAACGCGACGGACTTTTCTGCGAAAAGATATTCGGTCCTACAAAGGATTATGAGTGTCACTGCGGAAAATACAAACGCATCCGTTATAAAGGAATTGTATGTGACCGTTGCGGTGTTGAGGTAACAGAGAAGAAAGTTCGTAGAGAGAGAATGGGACACATTGAACTTGTAGTTCCTGTGGCTCATATCTGGTACTTCCGTTCTCTACCTAACAAAATAGGTTATCTGCTTGGTCTTCCTACAAAGAAACTTGACGCCATAATCTATTATGAGAAGTATGTGGTTATACAAAGAGGTCCACTATCAGGTGAGAAGGATCCTGTAGAGGGAGACCTTCTTTCTGAGGAGGAGTATCTTGACATACTTGACAGGCTGCCCAAGGACAATCATCTTCTGGAAGACTCTGACCCTAACAAGTTTATTGCCAAGATGGGTGCGGAAGCTATCTATGATCTTTTGAAGAAGATTGACCTTGACACTCTATCATACGAATTAAGAACAAAAGCAAGCACAGACTCCTCTCAACAGAGAAAGACTGAGGCTCTTAAGCGTCTTCAAGTTATTGAGTCTTTCAGAGCATCAAAAGATGTGAACAAACCAGAGTGGATGATAATGACAATTATCCCTGTTATTCCACCAGACCTTCGTCCTCTTGTACCACTTGATGGCGGACGTTTCGCTACATCCGACTTGAATGACCTCTATCGTCGTGTTATCATCCGTAACAACCGTCTTAAGAAACTTATTGAGATTAAGGCTCCTGAGGTTATCTTAAGAAATGAGAAACGTATGTTGCAGGAGGCTGTTGACTCACTGTTTGACAACACACGCAAGTCCACTGCCGTTAAGGCTGATGCTAACAGACCACTGAAGTCACTCTCAGACAGTTTGAAGGGTAAGCAAGGACGTTTCCGTCAAAACTTGCTTGGTAAACGTGTTGACTATTCAGCCCGTTCCGTAATTGTTGTGGGACCTGAACTCAGAATGCACGAGTGCGGACTTCCTAAAGATATGGCTGCGGAGTTGTACAAACCGTTCATCATACGCAAACTCATTGAGCGTGGTATAGTTAAGACAGTTAAAACAGCTAAGAAGATTGTTGACCGCAAAGACCCTGTTGTATGGGATATTCTTGAGCACGTTATGAAGGGACACCCTGTTCTGCTTAACCGTGCTCCTACCCTACACCGTCTTGGTATCCAGGCTTTCCAACCTAAGATGATTGAAGGAAAGGCAATCCAACTGCACCCACTTGCTTGTACAGCGTTCAACGCTGACTTTGATGGTGACCAGATGGCGGTGCACCTTCCACTTGGAAATGAAGCTATATTGGAGGCACAGATTCTGATGCTTGCCTCACACAACATTCTGAACCCTGCTAACGGAGCTCCTATCACCGTTCCGTCTCAGGATATGGTGCTTGGTCTTTACTATATGACAAAGCCTCGTCCGGGCGCGCTTGGTGAGGGTTACAAATTCTACTCTCCAAGAGAGGTTCAGATTGCATATAATGAGCGCAGAGTATCCCTTAACGCAAAAATAACAGTACGCACGACAGATATCGAGAACGGTCAGATTGTTGAGAAACTGATTGAGACAACTGTTGGTAGAGTTATTGTAAATGAATGCGTGCCTAAAGAGGTAGGCTATATAAATGAGGTACTCTCTAAAAAATCACTTCGTTCAATAATAAGCAAGGTGATTGCCACATGCGGTGTCGCAAGAACAGCCGACTTCCTTGATGACATAAAGAACCTTGGTTACTATATGGCGTTCAAGGGTTGCTTGTCATTCAACCTTGAGAATGTCATTATTCCTAAAGAGAAGCAAAATCTTGTTCAAGAGGGATATGACAAAGTTGAGGAGATTCTCGGCAACTATAGTATGGGCTTCATAACATACAATGAACGTTATAACCAGATTATTGACGTATGGACACACATTAACAGTAAGTTGTCAAGCATTCTGATGAAAGAGCTCTCTGAAGACGACCAAGGATTCAACTCTGTATTTATGATGTTGGATTCAGGCGCTCGTGGTTCTAAAGAGCAGATTAGTCAGTTGTGCGGTATGCGTGGTCTTATGGCAAAGCCTCAAAAAGCAGGTGCTGAGGGTGGTCAGACAATTGAGAACCCTATTCTTGCCAACTTTAAGGAGGGCTTGTCAGTGCTTGAGTACTTTATCTCAACTCACGGTGCCCGTAAAGGTTTGGCTGATACCGCTCTTAAGACCGCTGACGCCGGTTATCTTACACGTCGTCTTGTTGATGTCAGCCACGATGTAATAATTACAGAAGAGGACTGCGGAACACTACGCGGACTTACCGCCACAGAACTTAAGAATAATGAGGAAGTTGTGTCTTCGCTTTATGACAGGATTCTTGGACGTGTATCAGTCCACGATGTAATCCACCCAATCACAGGAGAACTTATTGTGGCATCAGGTGAGGAGATAACAGAGGCTATCGCCCAAAAGATTCAAGACTCTCCTATTGAGCGCGTTGATATACGTTCCGTATTGACTTGTGAGTCAAAAAGAGGTGTTTGTGCTAAGTGTTACGGACGTAACCTTGCTACAAGCCGTATGGTTCAAAAAGGTGAGGCTGTAGGTGTTATCGCCGCTCAATCAATCGGTGAGCCGGGAACACAGTTGACACTGCGTACATTCCACGCTGGTGGTGTGGCTTCAAACACAACAATTGAGAACAAACTCATTTCTCACTACGATGGTAAGATTGAGATTGACGAACTCAGAACCGTTACTGATGATAAAGGCACAGAGGTTGTTGTCAGCCGTCTGACCGAATTCAGAATAATTGAGCCTAACACAAAGATTGTTCTTACACAGCAGAACATTCCTTACGCATCATCAATATTCGTCAAGAACGGTGATATGCTTAAGAAGGGAGATGTTATTTGTGAATGGGATCCATTTAACGCTGTAGTCATTGCAGAGGCTAATGGTAAGATGATATTTGACAATATGATTGAGAATATAACCTATAAGGCAGAGTCTGACGAGCAGACAGGTCTCAAGGAGAAACTTATCATAGAGTCAAAGGACAAGAGCAAAGTTCCATCCGCTCAGATTGTAAATGAGAAGGGTGAGACAATACGCACAATCTCATTGCCTGTAGGCGCACACCTTTCAATTGATGAGAATGAGGAGATAAAGGTTGGTCAGATAATCTTTAAGATACCTAGAGTTATTGGTAAGGTTGGTGATATTACCGGTGGTCTTCCTCGTGTTACAGAGTTGTTTGAGGCCAGAAATCCGTCTAACCCCGCTATTGTATCAGAGATAGATGGTGAAGTCTCATTCGGCAAAATCAAGAGAGGACAAAAAGAGATTATCATTACATCAAGGAGTGGTGAGGAACGCAAATACCTTGTTCCGCTTTCAAAGCAGATTCTTGTACAAGAGAATGACTTTGTACGTGCCGGTAGCGCTCTTTCAGATGGTGCTGTAACTCCATCAGACATACTTGCCATCAAAGGTCCTACCGCAGTACAGGAGTATATCGTGAACGAGGTTCAAGGTGTATACCGTATGCAGGGTGTAAAAATCAACGATAAGCATTTTGAGGTAATTGTACGTCAAATGATGCGTAAAGTTGAGATTGAAGACCCAGGTGACACACGTTTCCTTGAAAAGCAGATTGTTGACAAGCAGGAGTTTATGGCTGAGAATGATAACATTTGGGGCAAAAAGGTTGTTATAGACCAAGGTGACTCAAAGGAACTCAAGAACGGTCAGATTGTTACTGCACGCCACCTGCGTGATGAGAACAGCCGCTTGAAACGTCAGGATTTGCGTCTTGTTGAGACAAGAGACGCCGTTCCAGCAACATCACAGCAGATTCTGCAAGGTATCACACGTGCCGCTCTACAGACAACAAGCTTTATGAGCGCCGCTTCATTCCAAGAGACCACTAAGGTTCTTAACGATGCGGCTATCAACGGCAGAGTTGACAAACTTGAAGGAATGAAAGAGAACGTAATCTGCGGACACTTGATTCCAGCAGGTACAGGTCTTTCTGACTTTGACAAGATTGTAGTAGCATCTCGTGAAGAGTATGAGAAAATAATGGAGGCTAAGCGAGGAACGGTTGAGCTTGCCTCTGAAGAGGATGAAGACGCTCTCAACAAATAATAGGACAGCGTAATTTAATCCACATATAAAAAAAGACCGCTTCACTTTTGAAAGCGGTCTTTTTTTTATTTCTCTAATACTATTTAGGGACGCCCCACTGTTTGTACTGCTCCCATTTGCTTAGGACATCATCAACATATTTGACGGTCTCCTCTCCCCTGCAGTAACCTGATTTGCAAATTGAATCTGTATAGTATTCAGGCTCTGACTTAAGCAGTATGTATGGCTCCACATTCCCTTCCCATACATCGGGGTTCTTTCCATATTTACGGGCGAAGGCTCGTCCGTCAAGAATATGCCCCGGACCGGAATTATATGCGGCAAGTGTGAATTTAATACGTTCACTCTTATCGTCTATGCTTGAGAAAATTCTCTCAAGTTTTTTTATGTATTTGGTACCCGCCGCTATACTCTTCTCAGGGTCAAACATATCAGTCTCATTCTCAACACCTAATGACCTGGCAGTCCTTGGCATAAGTTGCATAAGTCCGCACGCCCCAGCCCAAGAGACAGTGGCAGGATTGAATTTGGACTCTTTATATACGATGGCTGCAACAAGACGCCAATCCCAATCTATCTGCCTTGCATATTTACGCAACAAATCATCATACTGTGATATGGCGTTCTTTTTAACAATTTTTGGCAATCCATTAGCCTCAAAGTATTTACTTTTCTCAAAATACTTCAAATATATCTTCTTGAACGCACTCTGTTTTGAGGCATCGGAGTACCAATTATTGACAAATTCACGCAACTCATCAGACTCTCTACTGACAGCCCACGCAGCACGTTGCGGAAAACTTACATTTACTGAATAGTCAATGTTTGAGAAGTATGTACGGCTCATTATAGCCATATCTTTAGTAGCTACGGTCCTCGCTGTCTCATTCATAGCCACAGAGGCAATCAGGTCCTCTGAGGAGAGAGAGTCAGGGGTATATCTGATTGTAAGACCGCCGCCTATCTCATTATTCAAGTTCCGCATACGCACATCATATATACTCCCCTTACGCACATACACATCTTTACCGCATAGGTCAAGAACGTCTTTTACCATAGAGTCACTCTTACATTGAACAAGCACCTGATTAGTTACATACTCTTTCATAGTAAATGAGACCCGCGATTTGTTTTCTGATGTACAAGGAAGTTTATAAGCGATGATATCACCCTTACCCTGCATCAACATCTCTATCATAGCCTCCTCACTGTTGGCGATTATAAGTTGCATATTGACGCCCAATGCCTCACATAGGAGTTTTGACATTTCATATTCATAACCGAGTTCATCATCCTTGTATATAAAATATGAGACAGGTCCGTACATTGTCAGCACCCTTAGTGTATCTGACGCCTGAATGTCAGCAAGGCTTCTGGACAACAGGGACCTTCCGCCCCCTCCCGTGCAGGAGACAAACAGGAAACATAGTGCTGATAAAAGGACTACAACTACTTCTGCACGCTTTTTTAAAAAATAACGCATCTATTGTGATTTTTCATCTTGTAAATTTAGGTATTTTATTGTAGTTTTGCAAAAGAAAATATAAGGAACTGAAATACCGTCAATTTAAAGGGGTCTTATATTTTTAGTTTCTTAATTTTAAAAAAAAGCATTTTTATGTCAGTTAACAAAGTAATTTTAGTAGGAAATGTGGGTGATGACCCACAAGTACGTTATTTAGAGAAAAATGTAGCAGTAGCTAATTTCTCTGTCGCAACTTCAGAAAGAGCATACACAAACAGCAATGGCACACAAGTACCGGAACGTACAGAGTGGCATAGCATTGTTGCTTGGAGAGGTCTTGCGGAGATTGCCGAAAAGTTTGTCAAGAAGGGCACTCAGGTTTACATTGAAGGTAGAATCCAGTCCCGCTCTTGGGTGGACAAAGATGGCAACAAACGTTATTCATACGAGATTATTGCCGACGCAATGCAACTTTTAGGAAGGAAAACGGACAGCGCAACGGCTAACGTCGCCGCCCCTGCCAAGAAGCCTGATGAGGCTCCTTTAGCACCTGCAGGGCAAGAGGACGGACTTCCTTTCTAATGCATTGATGCATTAGACCCCTATTGACGGAAAACGCCTGCCCCGTAAGGGAGCAGGCGTTTACTTTTTTTAATGGACGCTGTTTACAGATTGTCCTTCTCTATGTCTTTGAAATATCTGTATGTTCCTACTTTAAGTTCATCTGTAGCGGCATCATCACAAACAATAATACCCTTACGGTGCATCTGCAAGGCTGATATTGTCCACATTTGTGTTACAGAACCCTCTACAGCCGCCGCTAAAGCACGCGCCTTATTATGACCATTAACTAAAATAAGAACCTCTTTTGCATCCATAACAGTACCCACACCAACTGTAAGAGCGGTCTTGGGAACCTTGTTCACATCATTATCAAAGAAACGTGAGTTAGCGATGATTGTATCTGTTGTCAGAGTCTTGACTCTTGTGCGTGAGGCGAGTGAAGAGCCTGGCTCATTAAATGCA
Source organism: Candidatus Enterocola sp. (assembly GCA_045617165.1). Taxonomy (GTDB): domain Bacteria; phylum Bacteroidota; class Bacteroidia; order Bacteroidales; family Paludibacteraceae; genus Enterocola. The sequence continues at coordinate 7,250 of JAZLIE010000012.1, forward strand.
ATGTGACCGTCAGGTCCTATGCCACCAAGGAAAAGGTCAATTCCACCAGCAGCCTTTATTCTTGCCTCATATCCCTCACACTCGGCAGAAAGGTCTGCAGCGTTTCCGTTAAGGATATTCACATTCTCTCTCTTAATATCAATATGTGAGAAAAAGTTGTTCCACATAAATGAGTGATAACTCTCAGGGTGATTCTCTGCCAAAGCCACATACTCATCCATATTAAAAGTTATAACATTGGCAAATGAAACCTTACCCGCTTTATTCAATTCAATTAGAGCCTTGTACATTCCAAGAGGAGATGAACCCGTAGGAAGTCCCAATACAAAAGGTTTCTCTGCCGTGGGCTTTGCCGCATTGATTTTTGCAGCCACATAATTTGCCGCCCACTTTGACATTCTGTCATAATCTGGTTCAATAATTAGTCTCATATTTTCGTATTTTTAACATTACAAAGGTAACGGATTTACAATTATCATATAACAAAAGGAGCCGCCATTTTCACATTTTTTATTAATTTATTTACTGTTTTATTAGTTTTATTGCATTTTACTTACATTTTTAACAGAATTTTATTATATAAGTTTTATTCTATAACAATATTCATAAACAATGTGTTAATCAATAACCATACGGAAATTCATCAACCTCATTCAAAAAAAATTGGAACATAACCCGCTTTTTCGTAATTTTGTAAGTTAATATGCAATATAAGGATATCATAGGACAAGAAGAGGCGAAAGCACTTATTATAAAGAGCGCCAAAGAGGGCAGAATGCCGCACGCACAACTATTCTGGGGCGGTGAGGGCGTTGGCAAGCTGGCTCTCGCACTTGCCACCATTCAATATGTCAACTGTGAGCACCCCACAGATAGAGATTCCTGCGGAGAGTGTCCAAGTTGCCGTCTTATATCCGCGCTCACCCACCCCGATGTCCATTTTGCATTTCCTATATACAAGGTGAAGTCAGACAGAGACTCCATTTGTGATGATTTCCTCTCAGAATGGAGGGAGATGGTATTGAAATCACCCTATTTCAACCTGAGACAATGGATGAGAGCCATTGACGGAGATGAAAAAGGTGGAACAATCTACACGGCGGAAAGTAGTGAGATTTCAAGAAAACTGAGTCTTAAAAGTCTGAGCGCCAAATACAAAAGCCTTATTATATGGCTCCCTGAAAAGATGCAGGCTCAATGCGCCAACAAATTATTAAAACTTATAGAGGAACCGCCTACGGGTACATTATTCTTTCTTATAAGTGAAAACCCTCAACAACTGCTGCCTACCATAACATCAAGGACTCAAGCCCTTCACATAAAGAATCTTACAGAAGATGAGTTAAAAAACGTATTCCCTGAAGATGTGGCAAGAATAGCAAGAGGGAACATTATTAAGGCAAGGGAGATTTCTGACGGAATGGAGGAGACAAGGCAACTGGTGCAAAGATACAGGAATCTTATGGCAATAGTCTTTACAAAAGACCTTGTGGCACTTAAAGAGTTTGCAGAAGAGGCGGCGGCAAGCAGAGCCGGCACATTGGAATTTCTCACCTACGCCGGTGGGATAACAAGAGAGTCGTTTATTGCCAATCTTTGCAACCCTGACCTTAATTACAGAACCACCGATGAGGCGGCTTTCACAGAGAAATTCAAAAGGTTTGTCACCGTCAATAACATAGAGGGGATAATTGACAACATAACCAGAGCACACAGAGATATTGAACGTAACGCCAACATAAAACTTACAATGTTTGACCTTGGCTTGCAATTACTAACACTAATAAAAAAATAAGATCTTCGGATGGATTACACATTAGATAAAGGAAACAACAGGCTGACTGAGGCAGGCTGCAGGAAAAGTTCATGGCAGATGCTGAGCGTATATGATTGGCTTGCCGACATTCCTATTGACAGAGAGACAACCCAATATGTTGAGGTACAGTTTAAAAACACACGCAAAGGGTATTACCTGAACTCAAATAACCTGCCGCTTGAGAAAGGTGATATAGTGGCAGTGGAGTCAAATCCTGGCCACGATATAGGGACAGTCACACTACAAGGATACCTTGTGGCTCTGCAAATGAAGAAGAACGGTTATGATTTCTCTCGCAATGAGGTGCGCCGCATATACCGTAAGGCAAAACAGGCCGATATTGAAAAGTGGGAGGAATCAAAAGCTAAAGAGCACGACGCAATGCTCCGTTCCCGCCAAATTGCCAAAGACCTGAATCTGGATATGAAGATTGGTGATGTTGAGTATCAGGGAGATGGAAACAAGGCAATATTCTATTACATTGCAGACCAAAGAGTTGACTTCAGAGAACTAATCAAGGTGCTTGCTGACGCATTTCACGTTAGAATTGAGATGAAACAGATTGGAGCGCGTCAGGAGGCTGGCAGAATTGGAGGGACAGGTCCTTGCGGAAGGGAGTTATGCTGTTCCACATTTATGACCAATTTCCAGTCTGTAGGTACAAACGCCGCTCGCGTGCAGGATTTGTCAATGAATCCGCAAAAGCTTGCCGGTCAATGCGCCAAATTGAAATGCTGCCTGAACTATGAGTTTGACAACTATGTGGAGGCTCTCAAGGAATTTCCTGGTAAAGACATAGTCCTTGATACCGCAAATGGTCCTTACTACTTCTTTAAACTTGATGTTTTTGCAAGAAAGATGACATACTCCGCTGAGAAGAATTTTCCTAAAGATTTGATTGAGATTCCTCTTGATGAGGTATGGAACATAATAAGAGCCAACAAGAGCGGAAAATCTGTCAATGAGATTCAGACAACCGCTGATTCCGCTGAACCTGAGATAAGTTTTGAAAACGCAGTTGGAGAAGGAAGCCTGACCAGATTTGATAAGACAGGCAAGAAGAGAAAGAAGAACAGAAACCACAATCGTGGTTCAAGACCACAAAACGGGGAGAGAGAGAACAGATGAAATTAGCGAGATTATTTATAACAGTTTTCATAATCGGGGTTTTGACAGCCTGCGGAGACAATTATGTCTATAATGACTGCCGTGAAATTGATGAGAAGGGCTGGCACATTGATTCCGCCGCCATATTCACACCCCAAATATCTGACACCATAGGCAGATATGACATTCTGATGACCATAAGACATACATCAGAGTATGAGTATCAGAACTTCTGGACATTCATAGAGGTCACCTCTCCAGATGGATTGACGGCGTCAGACACAATTGAATGCTATCTTGCAGACAACAAGGGCAACTTCATTGGCAGCGGAATATCAATATATGAGATGCCTGTACTTATCTCCAGGAACATTCAATTTGAGAAAGCGGGGAAGTATGAGTTCAAGGTTATCCAAGGTATGAGAGATGACAGGCTGAAAGGAATCAGCAATATTTGTCTGTCACTTAAAAAAGATTAGATGGGAAAGAACAAATTACAGAAATTTGCTGATATGGAGGGCTACAGCAATGTCTTCCAATACCCTTTCGCCCGCCTGAGAAGTGAGGGAGGATTTCCTATGAAGGGGCGTTGGGCTGATTTTTTCGGAAATAATAATGACATTGTCCTGGAACTTGGCTGCGGCAAGGGTGAATATACCGTAGGGCTTGCCTCCATCTACCCCGATAAGAATTTCATAGGGATTGACATTAAGGGTGCCCGTATGTGGACTGGGGCAAAGCAGTCCAATGTTGACGGAATGAAGAATGTGGCGTTTCTGAGAACCGACATTGAACTAATTGACAGTTTTTTTGAAAAAGGGGAGGTCTCTGAGATTTGGATAACATTTCCTGACCCTCAAATGAAAAAGGTTAGAAAACGCCTTACATCAACAAGGTTTATGGCACTTTACCAGAACATTCTGAAAGAGAACGGTATTGTACACTTGAAGACAGACAGCCCGTTCCTATACACATACACCACTCTGATGGTCAGGCAGAACGGCTATACGGAACTTGTAAACACTGACAACCTCTATGCCTCTGGAATGGCTGACAAGATACTGAGCATACGCACATATTATGAAAGCCAATGGATTGAGAGGGGTATGAACATTAAATATATTAAATTTGAACTAACACACAGAGACTTCTTTACAGAGCCAGCTGAAGAAATAGAACCAGACACTTATAGAAGTTTTAACAGAAGAAGCAACAATAAATAAATGAGAAATGACAATCTATCCAAACCTTATATTAGACGCACTGCGCCACGTTAACCACCCTGCCACCGGCAAGAATATAGTGGAGTCCGGCATCGTGGAAGATGACATCCGCATTGAAGGTATGAAGGTATCCTTCTCTCTTAAACTCAGGAGCAATGACCCGCTTGCCAAATCACTGGTCAAGGCGTCTGAAACGGCTATTCTTACATACGTAAGCCCCGATGTTGAGATAAAAGGGAACATAGCCATAAAGAGTCCTGAGCAGCCTCAGCGGGAGCAGGAGGAACCTCTTAAAGGTGTTAAATGCAAGATAGCAATATCTTCAGGCAAAGGCGGAGTGGGAAAATCAACTGTCACGTCAAATCTTGCCATATCTCTGAGCAAATTGGGATACAAGGTGGGAGTTCTTGACGCTGATATTTTCGGTCCTTCCATACCTAAGATGTTTGGAATAGAGGACGGCGTTCCGTACGCCAATGAGGCGGGGCTTATACTGCCATTAGAGAAATACGGAATCAAAATTCTCTCAATAGGGTTCTTTGTTAACACAGATACCGCCATAGTATGGCGTGGAGCTATGGCTTCAGGTGCCATAAAGCAACTGCTTACAGAGGCTGATTGGGGAGAACTTGACTTCCTGCTTATTGACCTGCCTCCTGGCACAAGTGATATTCATCTTACCGTTGTTCAGACAATAAAGCTTGACGGAGCCATAGTGGTAAGCACTCCGCAACAGGTGGCGCTCGCTGACGCTGTAAGAGGAATAGATATGTTCCAGAATGATAAAATCAATGTACCTGTACTCGGACTTATTGAGAATATGGCTTGGTTCACGCCTAAAGAGTTGCCTGAGAACAGATACTACATCTTTGGCAAGGAGGGTGTATCTAATCTCGCTCAAGAGAGAGGGATAGCGTTATTGGGACAGATTCCGTTGGTTCAAGGTATTTGTGAAGGTGGAGACAACGGCACTCCCGTTTCAATGACCGACACTATTACAGCCTCAGCCTTTGACAATGTGGCAAAAAAGAGTATCTTTGCAGAATTATTAAAAGGAAAATGAAAGAGATAACAACAAAAAAACTGTTAGACACCATAGTTGCCGGCATACAGGAACAAAAGGGCAAGAGAATAGTTGTGGCTGACCTTAAAAAGACAGGCAACTCCTTATGCTCATATATTGTTATATGCGAGGGCACATCAAATACACAGGTGAACGCCATAGCCACCAAACTCAAGGATTATGTGAGAGAGCAGATAAAGGTGAAGCCTCTGGCTATGGAGGGATTTGAGAACTGTGAGTGGATAGTGGCTGACTACTGTGATGTAATGGTACATATAATGCAGCGTCCCGCACGTGAGTTCTATGATTTGGAACACCTGTGGGCTGATGCCAAACTTAAAGAAATAGCGGATTTAGACTAATATGGCAGATAATAATCAAAAACAGAATAGTAATAATTTCAACGATGGCGGGAAGAACAATCCGGGCTCAGGTTTCAGCCTCACCTGGTTGTATATTATCATAGGCGTAGCACTCTTGTTCATCACATTCTATGATACAAGTGTTCCTACAAAAGAGGTCTCATACGCAAACCTTCAGAACTACATTTGGGAGGGTTATGTTGAGAAAATAGTTTTTGTCACCAATGAGAACCTTGCAGAGGTGAGCCTTGTTGATGACTCAACTGTAATTTCAGAGGTTCTTGGTTCCGATGCCAAAAAATACACAAAGAAACCTCAAATCTCATCTAAAGTTCCCTCTGCTGAGAAACTTGATGACCTTGTCTCGGCGGCTACTACAGAAAAGGGTTATAACATTGATGTAACCTACGAGGAACGCAAAGACTATATGGGAACATTCCTATGGTCATTCGGTCCAATCATCTTCTTTGTGCTTTTGTGGATTATTATGTCACGCAGAATGACAGGTGGAGGCGGCATTTTCTCAGTTGGCAAATCAAAGGCACAGGTCTTTGACAAAGGTTCAAACAAGATGAAGATTACCTTCAAAGATGTTGCCGGTCTTGCAGAAGCAAAACAAGAAGTTCAAGAGATTGTGGAGTTCCTTAAAAATCCTGCCAAATACACAAAGTTAGGAGGTAAGATTCCAAAAGGTGCACTGCTTGTAGGCCCTCCGGGAACAGGTAAGACACTACTTGCAAAGGCGGTTGCGGGGGAGGCGAATGTACCTTTCTTCTCATTGAGTGGTTCTGACTTTGTTGAGATGTTTGTAGGCGTAGGTGCTTCAAGAGTAAGAGATTTATTCCGTCAGGCAAAAGAGAAATCACCCTGTATAATATTCATTGATGAGATTGACGCCGTGGGCAGGGCAAGAGGTAAGAATCCATCATTTAACGCTAATGATGAGAGAGAGAATACTCTTAATCAATTACTTACAGAGATGGATGGTTTCGGTACAAACAGCGGAATCATTGTTCTTGCCGCCACAAACCGTGCCGACATTCTTGACAAGGCACTTCTGCGTGCGGGACGTTTTGACCGTCAGATAAGTGTTGATCTTCCTGATGTCCACGAAAGAAAAGAGATATTTGAAGTTCACCTGAGACCAATCAAACTTGCCTCAGATGTTGACCTTGACCTTATGTCAAAGCAGACACCCGGATTCTCTGGAGCCGACATTGCTAATGTCTGCAATGAAGCGGCGTTGATTGCCGCTCGCAGGAACAAGGAGGCAGTTGATAAACAAGATTTCCTTGATGCCGTTGACCGTATAATAGGCGGACTTGAGAAGAAGAACAAGATAACAACCGCTGAGGAAAAACGCTCAATTGCCATACACGAGGCAGGGCACGCCTCTGTAAGCTGGCTTCTTGAATACGCCAATCCGCTTGTCAAGGTAACAATAGTTCCAAGAGGTAAGGCGTTAGGAGCGGCGTGGTATCTGCCTGAGGAGAGGCAACTCACAACAACAGAGCAGATGCTTGATGAGATGTGCGCTCTGCTTGGCGGACGTGCCGCGGAGCAAGTGGTTCTTGGAAGAGTCTCCACAGGTGCTTTAAATGACCTTGAACGAGCCACAAAAATGGCATACTCAATGGTAGTCTATTATGGTATGAGTGAAAAGCTCAAGAATGTAAGCTACTATGACTCAACACAATCTGACTATAGTTTCACAAAACCATACAGTGACAAGACATCAGAGTTGATTGATTCAGAGATAAAGTCAATTGTACAAAGTCAGTTTGACAGGGCTGTTAAAATTATTACAGAGCATATGGAACAACACGCTGAACTTGCGGCACTGCTCGTTGACAAGGAGGTTATCTTTGCCGATGATGTCACACGCATTTTCGGACCTCGTCCTTGGAAGACCCGTATGGAAGAGTTGACTGAAGTGGAGAGAAAGGAAGAAAATGAAGGGAATATAGATAAAACGAACGAGACTGATGAATAACCTCATTAAAAGAACAATCACCGGAACAATATTTGTAGCCGCCGTAGTTACAAGCATTCTATTCCAAACGGAGTACTACACTTTCACAGCTCTTTTCGCCATTGTAAACATATTGGCAATGAGGGAGTTCTACGGAATTGTAAACGCTAAGAAGAATGTCAGCATACCTACCGTATATATGTTGTTCTGCGGTACATTCTTATATTTAGGATGTTTCTGGTGCGCCATTATTGACAAGCCTGATGAGATTACAGGGTTCATATTCCTTATAATCTATATGCTCAGCATAGCCGCTCTTATCATAATGGAAATCTACAGAAAGAAAGAGCACCCCACGTATGACCTGGCATTCTCCATATACGGACAAGTTGTTGTGGCACTTCCGTTCGGACTTATGAACTTTATAGCAAGAGAGCCTGAATACCTGCTTACGCTGTTCCTGCTTATATGGACATTTGACAGTGGCGCATATATTGTTGGAAGCACTTGTGGCAAACATAAGATGATTGAGCGTATATCACCTAAGAAGTCTTGGGAGGGTGAGATTGGAGGCATCTGCCTGACAGTTCTTGTCTCATCTCTTCTTGGAATCTACTTCTTCAATGAACCCGTATGGCGGTGGATTTTGTTCGGATTATTAGTATCCGTTTTCGGTACTTACGGTGACTTGTCAGAATCAATGCTTAAGAGAGCATCCGGGTTGAAAGACTCTGGGAAAATACTACCAGGACATGGCGGAATGCTTGACCGTTTTGACAGTATGCTACTTGCCGCCCCTGTAATTTATGTATATATTGAAATTTTAAAAGCAATTTAACACCTTATGATGAAGATTCACAAAGAAGGACGGAATATGTTGCTAATACTGCTCTTTACGTTAATTCTTATTAACGGAGCTCTTTTCATTCTGGCGGGCAACATAGTACTGCCAATAGTAGTAACTGTAATCTCCTGCATTGTATTCATTTTCTTCACATACTTCTTCCGCATATCAAATAGGATTCTTATTGCAGATGACAACTATATAATAGCACCAGCCGATGGAAACATAGTGGTTATTGAACCGGTTATGGAGAATGAATTCTTCCACGAGGAGAGAATGCAAGTCTCAATTTTTATGAGCGTGTTTGACGTACACGCCAACTGGTTTCCCGTTTCAGGAAAGGTACTTCACGTATCACATCAGAACGGACGCAAGATGGCGGCATATCTACCAAAATCAAGTACTGAGAATGAGCGCTCATCGGTAATTATAGAGGCTAAGAATGGTCAGAAGATACTTGTACGCCAAGTAGCGGGAGCCCTTGCCCGCCGCATTGTGACATACGCTAAGGAGGGAACAGATTGTCATATCAACCAACAATTAGGATTCATTAAGTTTGGTTCACGTGTTGATATGTTCCTCCCGATGGATGCAGAGATACTTACAGAATTACACGAAGATACTATAGGAAACGAAACTATTATAGCGAAATTAAAACATCAAAGTGCCGAAGACTGAGATCACTTTTAATTTCAAAATATGTTAGTAAAAACTTACGGTGCGGCGGTGCAAGGCATTGACGCAACCATTATCACCGTTGAGGTGAACATCTCAAGTGGTATTAAGTTCTTTATGGTAGGTCTCCCTGATGTTGCCATAAAGGAGAGTCATGAACGTATCCTTTCAGCCTTCAGCAACAAAGGATACAAATTTCCAAGAAAACAAGTTATAATAAATATGTCGCCTGCCGATATACGCAAGGCTGGCTCAGCGTATGACTTGCCTATTGCTATGGGCATACTTGCCGCATCAGAGGAGATAAAGAGTGACAAACTTAAGGAGTATGCTATTATGGGAGAACTATCACTTGATGGCTCTGTGGTTCCAATAAAAGGAGTCCTGCCTATTGCACTAAAAGTTAGAGAGGCTGGATTCAAAGGACTTATAATTCCGGCGGAGAATGTATGTGAGGCGGCAGTAGTGCAAGGCTTGGACGTACTTGGAGTGAGTGATTTATGTGAGATTACAGAATTCCTCAACGGAAATCTTGATATCAAACCTACCGTTATCTCTCCGTTTTTCTCTGACGCCGGCTTTGCAGATGATGGCATACCTGATTTTGCTGAAGTAAAAGGACAGGAGAGTGTGAAACGTGCCATTGAAGTGGCTGCCGCTGGTGGTCATAACATAATAATGATTGGGAGTCCTGGTGCCGGCAAATCAATGCTTGCAAAAAGAATACCGTCAATACTGCCACCTCTTACACTTGATGAGGCATTGGAGACCACTAAAATTCACTCTGTTGTCGGGAATATTGAAAAATATACATCACTACTGAAACACCGTCCGTTCAGAAGTCCGCACCACTCAATATCTGACACCGCCCTTGTTGGCGGAGGCTCTTATCCTCAACCGGGAGAGATATCGCTTGCCCATAACGGAGTGCTCTATCTTGATGAATTACCTGAGTTCAAGCGTTCTGCATTGGAAGTCTTAAGACAGCCGCTTGAAGATAGAAAAATAACAGTGTCAAGAGTGAACTGCACCGTTGAATATCCAGCAAGTTTTATGTTAGTAGCATCAATGAATCCCTGCCCCTGCGGTTATTACGGGCATCCGCATAAAGAGTGTACATGCACTCCAAATCAGGTGAAAAACTATATGAATAAAATTTCAGGTCCGCTTCTTGACAGAATAGACATTCAAATTGAAGTATCTCCGTTGGAGTTCAAGACAATGTCAGACAACAAGAGTGCCGAATCAAGCGCCACAATAAGAGAAAGGGTCATTAAGGCAAGGGAAATAGAGAGACAACGGTTCCAATCAGAAGATAAAGTCTATTGTAACGCGCAAATGACAACCAAACTTCTAAGAAGGTTTGCAAAGTTAGATGAAGCGTGCCTGAAACTTATGCAGGCGGCAATGGAAAGACTTAACTTATCTGCAAGAGCGTATGACCGCATACTTAAAGTAAGCCGTACTATTGCTGACTTAGAAGGCTCTGAGACAATAAAGCCCCCGCACGTAGCGGAGGCTATATCATACAGGGCATTGGATAGAAGTAACTATTTTTAACTTTATACTTCCGCTATCAACTCCTTCATAATGGTGGTCATTAGGGGCTGCACTTTGTTAGCAGCCTCTTGAACCTCTTTATGAGAGACTTCGGTCACCTTGCCTGGTACTCCTAAATCAGTTATTATTGACATTGCGAACACCTTTATGCCTGCGTGTACAGCTACAATCACCTCTGGCACTGTGGACATACCAACAGCGTCGCCACCAATTGTTGAGAAGAACCTGTATTCAGCAGGAGTTTCAAATGTAGGTCCTTGTGTGCCTACATAGACACCCTCCTTTACTCTTATTCCATTCCTTGCCGCTATCTCTTTTGCCTTTTCTCTTAATGTGGCGTCATACGCCTTACTCATATGGGGGAAACGGGTGCCAAGTTCATCATAGTTTTTACCCCTTAGCGGATGCTCAGGGAAGAGGTTGATATGGTCTTTTATTATCATCAACTCCCCTATCTCAAATTCGGGATTCATTCCACCTGCGGCATTTGAGAGTAGAAGTGTCTCCACTCCCAACTCCTTCATAACCCTGACAGGGAAAGTCACCTCCTTCATTGAATAGCCCTCATAAAAATGGAAACGTCCCTGCATTGCAAGAACCCTTGTATCACCCAGTTTGCCTATTATAAGCTTACCACTATGACCCTCCACTGTAGAGAGAGGGAAATTAGGAATCTCTTGATACGGAATCTCCTGACGTTCGGTTATTTGAGTGGCAAGTTCACCCAAACCAGTCCCAAGCACTATGCCAACCTTGGGCATATACTGCATCTTACTTTGCAAATAAGACGCTGTTTCTTTTATTTTTTTCAACATAATCAACTATCTTTTTTGAGAATTCAGCACCACTTCCAAAAAGGAAATCAATTTCAACATCTATGACATAAATTGATTGAGCCAATGCGTCAGAGATATCCATATCCACAAGTTTGGCTTCGTCCTTTGCAGTTATTATAATAACCTTGTTCTCATTTGAGATAGAGTCAAAGGTACCTTGAATATGTGCAATGTCTTTACGTGTATAGCAGTGGTGGTCTTCATAGATAATCTGGTCAAGTGAATTGGCGTTTTTACCTAGATACTCTTTAAGAGGAGCTGGATTTGCTATGGACGTAATCAATAGAATCTCCTTACCTGCCAAAGAGTCAAGCGGAGCACCGTCAACCATTCGTCGTGGCATTGAATACTTTAAGTAGGAGAAATATAGATTCTGGTATGCGTGCAAATCAAGAATATTCTTAATTTCTCGGGCATCAAATGCGTTCATAGATTCAGGGCACTTTGTCACCACCACAATATCGGCCTTGTAACGGCTTGACGCACTCTCCCTCAAATCACCGTAGGGAAGAATGGAATCAGAGGTTATTGGTCTGTTGTAATCAATGAGAAGAATTGATATTCCCGGATTTACATACCGGTGTTGGAAAGCGTCATCAAGAATGAATACATCTGTGTCTGAGTATCTTGTCTCCATCTCTTCAATGGCGTGACACCGGTTAGCACAAGCCACCACCCTGACATCGGGGAATTTTCTGAATATCTGATACGGCTCATCACCTATCGTGGCAGCGGTACAACCTACTATAGCCTCCTGCAAACCCTTAGTTTTGCGTTTATATCCACGACTAAGTTCAATTACCTTATAGTTCCCCTTTAAAATATTGATCAGATACTCTACAAACGGGGTCTTACCAGTACCGCCAACTGTTATATTGCCCACTGAAATTACAGCTGTCTTGAATGTCTTGCTCTTTAAAATCTCACTGTTAAAGAGATAGTTTCTTATACAGACAAACAACCCGTAAAGCCAACCTACAGGATATGATAATTTTCTAAAAAAAGATACAAGTACCGGTTTCATCTTAAAAGGTTTGATTGTTTAACACCAAATCAAATGTAAATATAGCAATATTTTTGTATATTTGCACAATCTAAAGGAATATTTAACAAAAAATCTATAAAACAATGGAAAACATCAATTGGTCAGAACTTGGTTTCGGATATATGAAAACCAATGGAAACGTACGTTGTGAGTACCACGATGGCAGTTGGGGTAAACTGGAGTGGCATACCGACGAGTATATACAAATGCATATGGCAGCCACCTGCCTTCACTACGGACAAGAGGCGTTTGAGGGACTTAAGGCATTCCGTGGCAAAGATGGTAAAATACGCATTTTCCGTCTTGAGGAGAACGCAAAACGCCTTGACTCATCTTGTGACGGAATATGTATGCCTAAACTTCCAGAGGGAATGTTCAAAGAGGCGGTTATTGAGGTTGTTAAAAAGAATGTTGAGTTTGTACCACCATACGAGAGCGGTGCGGCACTCTACATAAGACCTGTCCTATTCGGTTACACACCACAAATAGGAGTAAACCCTGCAAAAGACTATTTTTTCATTATATTTGTATCTCCTGTAGGACCTTACTTCAAGGGAGGTTTCTCAACCAACCCATACGTAATAACACGTAAGTATGACCGTTCAGCCCCTCTGGGTACCGGAATATATAAAGTAGGCGGAAACTATGCCGCAAGTCTTAGAGCACACGAAGAGGCACATAAGGCAGGTTACTCATCTGAATTCTACTTAGATGCAAAAGAGAAGAGATATATTGATGAGTGCGGTGCGGCAAACTTCTTTGGAATAAAGGACAATACCTACATAACACCAAAATCCACATCTATTCTTCCTTCAATCACAAACAAGAGTTTGATGCAACTTGCAGAAGACCTTGGACTAAAGGTTGAGCGCCGTCCTATCTCTGAAGAGGAACTCAATACTTTTGAAGAGGCTGGTGCATGTGGAACAGCGGCAGTGATAAGTCCTATCTCCCGTCTTGATGACCTTGACAACAACAAGTCATACATCTTCTCAAAAGATGGCAAACCAGGTCCTTGGAGCACAAAACTCTACCAGAAACTGCGTGCTATCCAATATGGAGATGAGCCTGACACACATAACTGGGTCACAATTTTATAAAATATGCATCGCCATATTAAACACATTTATAAGAGAACCGTCTAACATCAATTACTATGAATTTATGAAAAAGACGGCTCTCTTTTTTTGTTCCCTGCTGACTTCAATCAGCGTCTCCGCACTGACAGTATCAGGCAAAATAATGGATGGTTCATCTGCCACCCCGCTTGACTTTGTAAATGTCACACTATATAAGATTGGCTCAAGCACACCTGTTGTAGGAGGATTCTCCGATGCTGAAGGAAAGTTCAAACTTGAAGCACCTGACGGAGACTACACATTTAAGGCTACCTTTGTAGGCTACACAGAGTACAGCAAAAACATTTCAAAAGAGAAAAATTCCGTAAGGCTTGGATTGATAACCCTTAAAGAGGACTCCAAACAGATTGCTGAGGTTGAGGTGATAGGTCAAAAGTCAGGAATGACACTTGATATAGACAAGAAGATTTTCAATGTTGACCAAAGTGCTATAAGTGCCGGCGCCACCGCCGCTGAGATTCTTGAGAACATTCCATCTGTTGATATTGACATAGAGGGGAATGTAAGTTTAAGGAACAGTTCATCAGTTGAGATATGGATTAACGGGAAACCATCGGGGCTATCAGACACTGACAAGGGACAGATTCTTGAGATGCTGCCTGCTGATGCTGTCAAATCTGTTGAGGTCATTACCAACCCATCAGCCAAATACAACCCCGAGGGCAACGCCGGCATAATAAACATAGTTATGCGTGACGATGCCAAAGGAGGTTATTTTGGGAACGCCAATATTGGTCTAAACTATAAGGAGGGTTCTCCCTATCCTGGGGGACAGGCTGGATTAAACCTCAACTACAGCAAAAGCAAGTTGGACTTTAACATAAGCGCCAATGTCAGAAGCAACCGCAATGACCAAAATTCCATTTTAAGCAGAGCCAATTACACCGCTACAGACACAACATACCTTAACCAAAGCAATAAAGGTTTCAGTGACAGAGTAAGCGGATTTATGCGTGCGGGATTCAACTATAGAATTACTGATATTGATGAGATTGGAGTACAGGCATTTGGAATGGTTGGTAAGAATTGGGACAACAGAGAGATTGACTACATAGAATTAGACCGACACAAAGACACCACACAGACAAGAGACCGCTATGTGCACTCTGAAGGATTGATGGCATTCTACAATGTCACCGCATCATACAAGCACTCATTCATAAAGGACGCTCATTTTATCTCAGCAGACTTGACATATTCAGGCAACCAAAGAAAATCAGAGAGCCAATACGCCACAAACGCATATCTGCCTGACCACACGCCTGTCCCCGATAAAAAAGTACGCGAATTACAGACACTTACAAGTCCTACAAACAGAGCGTCGGCTCAGGTTGACTACTCTAACAAAATTACCAAAGACCATAAAATAGAGGCTGGAATAAAGGCGAGTATGGATATTCAGGATAGTTATGACCACACCTTTGACTCCATTCCAGGCACAACTGACATAAAAGAGGATATGTCAAAATACAATCCTTTCCACTACTCTGAACAGATATATGCGGCATATATAAGTTACGCAGGCAAATTCAATTGGTTCTCACTTCAAGCAGGGCTCCGTTGTGAGGAGACCGTGACAAACACCCGCTCTTTAGTTGACGGGACAACAGAGAACTACCATCGTAGTTATTTCCAGCCATTCCCCTCTGTATATCTGGGCTTTGAGATAGATAAGACAAACACACTTCAACTTAACTATACAAGGCGAATAAACCGCCCTCGTGGCAGAATGCTTAACAGCTACGTTGACAGAGGTGACCCCGCCAACCTTTCTCAAGGTAACCCGTGGCTTATGCCTGAATTTGGCAATTCTGTTGAATTGAACTATCTGAAAACATGGGAGATGCATACACTTAGCGTAGGAATGTTCTATAATTACACTGAGAATGTCATTCAGCGTGTAAGCAAATTGCAGTCAGAGGGAGTTATGTACAACACATTTGAGAACATAACCTATTCACATAACGCAGGTGCTGAGATTGTGGCTAAGAACAGGCTTTTTCACAACTATCTTGACCTTACAACAACACTTTCAGCCTACTACTATCAATTAGGAGAGAATAAGGAGTATAACATAAAAAGAAAAGATACATTCTCTTGGAATGCAAGAATCAACGCCAATGTGAAGATTATAGATAATCTTGCCGCACAAGTGAGTGCATTTTATAATTCGCCAAGGATAGTGGCTCAAGGTTCTGAAGACCACACATACGGACTTGACCTTGGAATCAAGGCGTCATTCCTTAAAAAGGCTCTGACCATAAACTTTGCGGTACGTGATGTACTTAACTCCCGCAGGACAAACAATAGAATAACCCAAAGTGACAATTTCTACCAGGAGAACAGAAATACAGACTGCGGCAGACGGTATCGTCTGACAATAACATACAACTTTGGGAATATGAAGAGTAACAATAAAATGAAAAACAGAGATAATAATTCTGAAAATGATTTTATGGATGAAGAATTTTGAGTATCTTTACAAAAAAATTTTTTAACAATGAAAAAACTACTATTGGCTTTAACCACAGCTCTGCTAACCTTCGGGGTATCAGCATTCGCCGCAGATGACGAAAACAATTCTGAGAAAGTATCTTTCACAATCCAGAAGACAAACGGTCCTAACAAGGAGGGCGTGATGGCATTCACAAAAATCTATCCATATCCCGCAGCAGAGATTGAGGATGCCATACTTGAGAGACTTAAAGAAGAGGGCATTACAGGCAAGAAGGCAAGCAATAACTTCTACGCATTCAAAGAGGTGAAATACAATAGCCTCTGGAATCGCACCTGTGACATATACATAGCGGTAAACGGTTCTCAGAAATCAGGCACAATGTATCTGCTTATCTCAACAGGATATGACAACTACATTACAGACAGCGACCCTGAGGAGAACAAGAAAATTTCAGACTGGATGGATTCCTTAGAGGAGAACATTAAGAACCACCTCTACAACCACCAACTTGAGAATCAGGAAAAAGAGACCGAAGAGGCAATAAAGGATTTGAATGATATTAAGAAGGAGAAAGAGAAGATAGAGAAGAAGGTTGCTGATAATGAAAAGGATATAAAGACATTGGAGGCTACCCGCACTGTAGTTGATGAGACCAACGCAAACACAGTAGATCCGAAGGTATTGAAAAAGGAGCAAAAGTTGTATGACAAACTTATGGACAAACGAAACAAGCTCCAATATGACCTTGACAATATCAAATCTAAACTTGAGTCAGCTAGAGACAAATTCAATTCAAAGAAAGAGTCGTTGAACAAATTGAAAGCAAACCGTCCGTAAGAGAACATTTATGAATGAGCTTCTGAAACTATTATCCCCGACAGGTGATACAATTCAGAAAACAGAGGTAATCTCTGGTTCGGGTTCAAACAGAAAATATTACAGATTCTATGGTTTGAACAAGAGTTATATCGGGGTTTACGGGAAAGATATTCAGGAGAATAAGACATTCATAGAGTTATCGGCTCATTTTAGGAGACACAATATTAATGTTCCTCAGGTACTTTATGTATCTGAGGACTTTCATTACTACATAACAGAGGATTTAGGAAGCACTGACCTGTTTTCAATAATAGGGTCAAGTGAGGTGCGTGATTTACTGGTTAAGACCATTAAAGCACTGCCTGCTATTCAGTTTGAAGCAGGTGCTACATTGAACTATGGGGTCTGCTATCCACAGAAAGAGTTTGATTTCCACACCGTTTTCTGGGACCTCAACTACTTTAAATATGAGTTCCTGAAACCTACAGGCATTGAGTTTGATGAATTGCAGTTGGAGTCAGATTTTGAGCGTTTCGCATCTATCCTGCTATCAATACGTTCCAACACATTTATGTACCGTGATTTCCAATCCCGTAACATAATGATAAAAGATAATGAGCCCTGGTTCATTGATTTCCAAGGAGGCAGAAAAGGTCCTTTCTACTATGATTTGGCGTCATTCGTATATCAGGCAAAGGCAAGATACAGCAAAGAGACTAAGGAACTGCTTATTAACACCTACATTGATTCCGCATCAAAATACATAGACATTGAACCCGCTGAATTCCGTAAGACATTTGGATACTTTGTTCTATTCAGAGCATTACAGACACTTGGAGCCTACGGATTCAGAGGACTTGTGGAGCATAAGGCACACTTTATACAGAGCATTCCGTTTGCAATAGACAACCTTGCAGAGATACTCAAAGAGTATGACTATACAGAACTGCCATATCTTACAGAGATTCTGCGTGAGTTGATTGGTTCTTATAAGAGACCCTTCATAAACAATTCAGGAGAACTTGTTGTAAAGGTGTTCAGTTTCTCATATAAAAAAGGTATCCCTATGGACTATTCAGGCAACGGAGGTGGCTTTGTTTTTGACTGCCGCGCCGTTCATAATCCTGGAAAATACCCCGAATACAAAGATAAGACCGGACTTGACAAAGAGGTGATAGATTTTGTTGAAAAGAACGGAGAGATGGCTGTTTTCCTTGATAGCGTCTATAAGTTAGCAGATGCCTCAGTAAGCAGATACCTGAAAAGAGGATTTACAGACCTTATGTTCTCATTTGGCTGCACAGGCGGTCAGCACCGCTCAGTCTACGGAGCACAGCACCTTGCTGAGCACATTAACAACACCTTTGGAGTTAAAGTCATAGTTGAGCACAGAGAACAAGGGAAAATAACTGTTTTAGAGAAAAAGAGCGTATGAAGGCAATGATTTTTGCGGCAGGGCTTGGCACAAGGCTTAAACCACTTACAGATACAATGCCAAAAGCATTGGTTCCCGTAGCTGGTAAAACACTGCTTGAACACACCATCTGCAAGTTAAAGAACGAAGGGTTCAATGACATAGTTATTAATGTACATCACTTTGCAGAGCAGATAATATCATTTCTTGAAACCAATAATAATTTCGGATTGAACATTTCAATCTCTGATGAGAGAGGAATGCTTCTTGAAACAGGCGGAGGCATAAGGAAAGCGGCATCATTGCTTGGCTCAGAGCCGTTCCTCATACATAATGTGGATATAATATCAAACGCACCGCTGAAAGATTTATATGAGACTCATATAGCCTCTAAAGCAGACGCCACACTACTTGTAAGTGAGCGTAAATCATCAAGAGCACTGCTATTTGATGACAGCAATAATCTGACCGCTTGGAAAAACCTAAGCACAGGAGAGATTAAGAGCCCATATAAAAGCATTGATACAGAGAGACTAAATCAATATGCCTTCAGCGGAATACACATATTCTCCCCATCTCTCTTCCCTCTAATGAAGAGTTATCCAGAAAAGTTCCCTATTATGGACTTCTACCTTGATGTATGCTCATCAGCGTCAATAAAAGCCTCACTCTCCAACAACCTCAAATTAATTGATGTAGGCAAGTTGGACTCACTTACCGATGCAGAAATTCTAGTTAAAGATCTCTCGCTACGCTCGAGATGACGATATGTGAGGGCTGATTAATGTCGTGACTCGGCTTAACACAATTAAATATTTTTATATGATTTAAATGTTCCATATTCAGTGGAATAATCAATATTTCCACCATATATGACCGCAGTCCTATCAATTTCTAAATTCGCAAATTTGCGAAATTTTATTAACTCATCATAAAAAACTCTGTTTATTGTCTCTGATGATTTAATTTCATACGCTACTATGTCTGCATCAAACCCCGTAATCAAGTCCACTTCATCTCCATTACTCTCACGCCAATACCAAATTTGAGGCTCTTTTCCAGCATTTGTATATGATTTGCGAAATTCAGAGACAACCATATTCTCAAACAGATGACCTCTCATATAATGAGTGCTCAACTGCTCAAAATCTGTAACACCAAGCAAATATGAAGCCAATCCGGTATCGTGGAAATAGAGTTTTGGAGACTTAATCAGTCTCTTGTTATAATTTTTAAAGTATGGTTGCAGTTGAAACACTATATAACTTGTCTCAAGTATTGAGAGCCAAGCCTTTACTGTTGGCACACTTATATCACAGTCATTAGCGAGAGCCGCTATGTTAAGCACCTGACCAATTCTTCCGGCACACAACCTTAAAAATTTATTGAATTGCATTATATCACCCACATTACGCAATGTACGCACGTCACGGTCAAGATAAGTGCTGACATAATTTGAATAATATACGGTGGCTGGTATCCCTTTATCATATATTCTTGGATAACCGCCATTAAAAAGCCAACTATTTGTGTTTTCATTCATCAGCCCCGATTCCTCAAGCTCACACACCGAAAAAGGAGACAACTGCACTACCGCAACCCTACCTGCCAAACTCTGTGATATGCGTTCCATCATTAAAAAATTCTGAGAGCCTGAAAGTATATACATTCCTACATCATTTATTTCATCAACTTTAGTCTGTATGTAAGAGAATAATTCAGGAGCGTACTGTGCCTCATCAACAATTAGCCTACAACCAAAATTAGATAAAAAGCCACGAGGGTCATCTATTGCCATTCGTCTTATATCTGTATCTTCCAACGATACATATCTGTAATCAGGGAAAACCATTTTAAGCAACGTGGATTTCCCACATTGCCTTGCCCCCGTTACAGAAACCACAGGGAACATTGTTGACATTTTGTGTATATGTTCCGCAAGAGTTCTATTAAACATACATTCTTATATTTTATGCAAATATATAAATTAATTTTCATATTTACATAAAATTATCATTTTTCTACAATTATTTCTTGATTTTTATACTTTAACACAAAAAAGTCAAGAGACTTTTTTTGTCTCTTGACTTTTTTAACTGCTAAATATCGTTTATTACAATTAATAATAATTCATTACACAACGCACACTATAATGTTTCGTTTTTTGTATATTGTTCTCAGACAATTTATCATTGCTTGATGACGCAGACTCATAATAAGCCCTGCTGCCTGTGGTGGTACTTGCCCACCAGCATGCTGTAGAGCCCAAATCTTTGTTATTAGAACCAGCAGGGAGACCTTCAAAAGAATAAGAATCTTCTCCATTACCTCCGTTACTCCAACCAGATGATGATTTTAACGCTCGCCCAGCATTCGTTTCACCACCTGCTGCTTCCTTAAGACTTGCCCAATCCCATTTATTAGCAACATGAGAGCCATTAGGACAAATACCCTGTATATAATTATGCTCGGTTGTATTAGTGGCTCCTACGGCTTCATTCCAAGTGTACAAGAGACCTAAC
>JAZLIE010000013.1:0-14017 GCA_045617165.1 Candidatus Enterocola sp.
GGCTACGATCCGACTTTATCATCAAGCCTTGATATTTCAATAAGCAGGGATATATGTTTGACAGGTGAGGTCGGACTATCGGGAGAGATTCGTCCTGTAAACAGAATATCAAGCCGTATTTCAGAGGCTCAGAAACTTGGATTCAAGAAAATCATTATTCCTGAGGCTAACTTTAAGGGGCTTGAACTTAAAAATCCTCAAATTGAGATTCTCACCGCCTCAAAAGTTGAATCCGCCTTCCGCACACTCTTCGCTTGATTTTTTTAATTATTAATTATTAATTGTTAATTATTAATTTTAACTTTGCAGCCGCAAAGTTGAACTAAGATGATTATCGCTAAAACAATAACTGAGTTACAGAACGCCATAGAGGCAAGCGGAGCCTCTCATGTCGGGCTTGTCCCCACGATGGGCGCTCTTCACGAGGGTCACATATCACTTGTGAGGCGTTGTGTGAGTGAGAATGACATTTGTGTTGTAAGTGTCTTTGTCAATCCTACTCAGTTTAATGACAAGGGTGATTTGGAGCGCTATCCACGCACTCCTGAGGCAGACGTCGCACTTTTGGAACAGAACGGTTGCAACATTGTCTTTATGCCGTCAGTTGAGGAGATGTACCCTGAGCCTGATACCCGCATATTTGACCTTGGCGGTGTGGCTGCTGTAATGGAGGGGGCGTACCGTCCGGGGCATTTCAACGGCGTGGCTCAGATAGTAAGTAAACTGTTCTATGCTGTAAAACCAAACCGTGCATATTTTGGTGAGAAGGATTTTCAGCAGATTGCTGTCATAAAGGAGATGAACCGTCAGATAGGCGGAATCGTGGAGATTGTTCCCTGCCCAATAGTGAGGGAGGAGAGCGGACTTGCAAAGAGCAGCCGTAACACATTGCTCACAGAGGAGCAGAGAGTAAAAGCCGCGAAAATATCACGTGTTTTAAAAGAAAGTGTTAACTTTGTGGGCGTTAAGAGTGTGAAGGAGACCATAGAATGGGTTGAGCGGCAGTTTAAAGATGATTCGGAATTCCGTATGGATTACTATTCCATTGTTGACGGAAACTCTCTTCAGGATATATCAGATTGGGGTGACAGTGACTATATAGTAGGTTGCATTGCAATATATCTTGGCAAGATAAGGCTTATTGACAATATTAAATATAAGAAATGACTATTGAGGTACTAAAATCAAAGATTCACAGAGTCAGTGTTACTGACGCCAACTTGAACTACATTGGCAGCATTACCATTGATGAGGATTTGATGGACGCGGCTAACATCATTGAGTATGAGAAGGTTGCGGTGGTCAATAACAATAATGGCGAGAGGTTTGAGACATACGTTATAAAAGGTGAGCGCGGCAGTGGTGTGATTTGCACAAACGGTGCCGCGGCACGTCTTGTCCAGCCAGGTGACATACTTATTATCACAGCATACGCCCAGATGACACCTGAAGAGGCACGTAACTTTAAACCGACTATTATTCATCCTATTAATAATAAATTATAATAAGTTGATAATTAGATGCTTATAAAGCAGAGTATTCACAAGGGATGCTCTGCTTTTTAATTTTACCGGCAGATAATTTGCAAAATATTGAAATTTTTTTTATATCTTTGCAAAGGCGATAATCTGTAAACTATGGAAGCAAAGAAGATTTTATACGTAACACAGGAGATGTTCCCGTATCTGCCTACTTCTGAGATGGCGGATATAAGTAGAAGACTGCCACAGGCAATTCAGGAACTCGGCCGTGAGATACGTACTTTTATGCCAAAGTACGGCCTCATAAATGAGCGTCGTAACCAACTTCACGAGGTTATCCGTCTTTCAGGAATGAATATAATAATTGATGACACAGACCATCAGTTGATCATAAAGGTGGCTTCTATTCAGACCGCCCGTATGCAGGTCTATTTCATAGACAATGATGACTATTTCCGTCGTAAGAATATTTTGGTTGACGCCTTTGGCAAGGAGTTTGATGATAATGCGGAGCGTGCCATATTCTTTGCACGCAGTGTGCTGGAGACAGTCAAGAAACTACGTTGGACTCCTGATATTATACATTGCCACGGATGGTTTACAGCGGCGCTCCCTATTTTAATTAAGAAGGTTTATAAAGATGACCCGTTCTTCTCAAACGCTAAGGTTATAACATCTTTGTATGACAGAGAGTTTAAGACCTCTATGAACGGGCGTCTTGCTTCAAAGATAATGATAGACGGCATCACAGAGAAGGATGTTGAAAAAATCAAGGATGATTGTAACTTCCAGAATCTCTGTAAATTCGCTATTGATTACAGTGACGGTGTCATTCAAGGAAGTCCCAAAATTAATTCAGAGGTGGCTGGGTATGCAAAGAAGTCTAAAAAGCCACTACTTGAATATGTTGATAAAGATAATTATGTTCAGGCATATAACTCTTTCTACGATAAAATACTTGGCTTGTAGTATTCTGACAGCCACTCTCCTTGTCTCTTGTGAGGAGAGCAATATAGGAGTCAAGGTTCGTCCCGCTGAAGACAATCTAACTGTAGCGACTGACACTTTTTGTCTTGGTACCAAAACTGTAAAGTCTGGTAGCCTCTATTCTGAGTCGGACAAGTTGGTACTGGGCTCTTACTCTGATAATATATTCGGCTCATTCAAGGTTGATTTTCTCTCCGAGTTCAGATATATAAGAGACTTGAAATTTCCAAGTGGCACAACGGGTGACTCCCTGTTTGTGGTTATGTATTATAGATCTTTCTTCGGTGATGCGTCGGCTGTTCATGAGGCTACTGTATATCAACTTGACAAACAGTCCCTTAAATTCTCTGCAGACTATAAATGTGACATAGATGTCAGTGAGTTCTGCTCTATGAATACAGTTTTAGGAAAACAGAGGTATGTAGCGTATGATAAGACTGTTAGTGACAGTACAAGGTCATTGCCAGACTACTGTAATAAAGTAAAAGTATCAATGCCTAAGAAGATGCTTGATGAGATGATTGGCAGACCGGATATTTACAAGTCACAAGATGCGTTTGTTGAATATTTCAAGGGCGTTTATGTGACAAATACCTTTGGTCAGCAGACGGTACTTAGGATTGACTCCGTAAACCTTGAAATGAAGTATCACTATAATGACACTCTTGTCTCAAAAGTTTCAGGTAACAGAGATTCTGTGGTGGTGCGTAACAAGATGGCTCTCTTCCCTGCAAATAAGGAGACTACAGAGGTTATCCACGTTGCGGAGAGCACGCCTGTTGACATAGAGTCAATACCTGATAGTCTGGAGTACATATCAGCCCCCGGAGGAACATTTGTTGAGGTTAATATTCCATATATGTCCATATACAAGAGGATATTGGAGGCTAATGAGTCAAAGAATGACGGTATGCTTAACTTTAACTACTACTCCCTTCTTGTTGAGCCCGCTCAGATGCCTGATACAAGTCTGAGAACAACATTCCCCACATATTTCATCTTTATAAGGAAGGCTGATGTTGATAAGTTCTTCGTACAGAGCCTTTATCCCGTAGATGGAATAAATACAATACTTGGAGTGTATGATTTCTATTCAAACGCGGGAAGGTATACTTTCAGTAATTCAGGAGGTTACCTTGAGGATGTGATGAAACACGCTAAGGAGTTGGGTAGTGATGTTGAGAGGGAGAAATATTTCGCCGATTTGAATCCATACTTGATTATACCTGTTACAGGTACGAATGATATAGCGGGGACAAACGCCACTGTGCGTCATTTGTATGACGCCTATGGCATAAGAGTGCGCAGCGGAAGAAATGAGAAGTCTCCTATGCGTATGGTTGTTACTTACACAAATCTTTAAGGGCGTCCGCTGTAGCCTCTCTGTAGGCACGTACTAATCCGCCAGTGCCTAAGAGCGTTCCTCCGAAGTATCTTACAACAACTACCATTGAATTTGTCAGATTGGCAATTTCAAGTTGGCGTAGAATAGGTTTTCCGGCAGTGCCTGACGGTTCTCCGTCATCGCAGCCACGATATACCTCGGCGTTCTCACCTATGCGGTAGGCAAAGCAGACATGACGAGCCTTGTGGTGCTCTTTCTTGTATTTAGCCACAATGGATTTTGCCTCATCCACGCTCTCAACGTGGTGTGCGAAGGCAAGAAATTTGCTTCCTTTGTCTTTGAAAATTCCTTCTGTAATTTGAGTTATTGTGTTCAATGTTTGAATAATTGTGGAACTAAGGTACACATAAATTCCGTAAAAAATCATTTGTCGGTTGAAAAAGTGTGGCTGTTGTGTGTATTTTGTGGAAAAATTGTTATATTTGTAGCCAAATAATGTAAAGGGAATGTTATGAATAGGCAAGTGCTCCACAAATTTAATCTTAAATCACTTCTTTGTTTGGTGGTTTACTGCTTATGCGTCTCAACCTCGTTTGCCGCTAATCTTGTCAATCAATCAATGGAGAATATGCAAACCAATTTTTATGGTCAGGTTGGTCAGTTCGGAACCACATTCTCCACAAATGATGTAACGTGGGAGGATTCTGGCTATGAAAATATCCCATTCTCTAAAATATACAGGCAGAATATGTCTATAGTTCTGCCAAGTGGTTATTCAGAGACTACAAATGGCAATTTTACTTTAGTCGGGGCTAAACAGTATGCCATTGTAAGTAACCCTAAGGATTTAAATTCAGAATTATCGGAAATAATTGACGGTGGTGATACATATCCTAATCTTAATCGTCTTGTTATGCATAATGTTGCAAAGGGTGAGGATATACTTACACTCAATATCAAGAACTATGATATGGAGTCAACAGATGCGGTCTTATTAAATATTGCTATAGAGGAGGTTTCAAACAGTGGAAGTGGTAGTGCTAAATACTCACTGTTCATAGGTGATGAGTTTCTTGAGGAAAAAGAATGGGAAAAGGGAATATCGGATTGGCTTCAAATAGATATTCCTAAGGCAAAACTTGCGAATAAGTTTACCTTGTCTTTGCGTAGGACAGACTCCAATGCCGGTGCAGATGGTTTTGTACTTGCTTTCTCAGAAATTCTTATGGTAGGCAAGGCTAAAGTGGTTTCAGGTATTTCCATTGCCATAACAGATGATGAGGGCATATATCTTGGCTCAAAGGTTACCATACAGGCTTCCGCCGCAGAGGGTATTGAAGATAATGATGTGCTTTGGGAGTCAAAATCGGCTACAGACGCATCGTGGACAGAACTTAACTATAAGGGTTTGACATTGGTTGACGCTCCTAAAAAGGCTGGCATAACTCTATATCGTGCTAAATATAACGGTGCTGATAATCCACAAACTGAGACAGAGTGGATTTATTCAAATGAAGTCAGCGTTACCCGTATTCAAGCGTGTGACGGCAAACTGAGCAACCAACTGTTCTTTGAAAACTTTGGTACTGTGGCAGATGAAAAAGACCACAAGAGTTGCCAATACGTTCCATCGGGTTATAATTTTATGGCAAAATGTAAGCCTCTGAAAAACGGAGGTGAGTATGCCGTGGTGGCAAATGCCAAGTGGGCTGGCTGTACAAAGGAAGGTGTAGGAGAGGACGACGCTTGCCGTGAAGATGCAGAAAACTATTGGTTCCGTGATGACTTGCGTTCTGTGGGTGGAGAGGTAAATGGTGGTATGTTGTTGCTTAATTGCAAAGATGGTGGTTCTAATGATATACTCTATAATCGTGAGGTAAGTGTGAACTGCCCTAATACTACAGTAACTTTCTCTTTCTTTGTGGCACAAGCCTCAAAGAGTGCTGAGGCACCTATTAAATTTCAGGTGCAACTTGTTGCAGGTGGTACAGTTATAGCAAGTGAGGAGTATGATTCTGGTACACTTACAAAAGATGATGGTTGGAAAGCCGGTTCAATGCAGTTTAATACAGGCTCTAATACCACTTTTGAAATCCGTGTAGTAAACTATGCTAAAGCTGGAGATAAGGGTAATGACCTGCTTCTTGATAATCTTGCCTTCTCAATATGCACACCAGAGGTCTCTCTTGACAAAGAGGCAAGCAGTCCGGGTGTTGTGGTTGGAAAGCGTGTTGTAGCGGAATGTGATACAGAGGTTACACTACAGGCAGACGCAGATGCCGCAGGTATAAATAACCCATATTATTTGTGGGTTGTAAGAGAGAATGGTGGTGAGTTTAAGCCCGATGCCACTCGTTCCGGTGCAAATGTTAATTCAGGTAAATTCACTCCTACTGATGATAAAAAGTATTTCACATACGTTATTCTTGCTCAAGACGAGACCACAGCAACTAAATATTTCAACGGGGAGGATATAGGTTGCTCACCTGTCTCTGTAACTGACACAATGACAGTGGTATGTTCAATACCAAGTTTGCAATATACACGTGAGTGTGATAAGATTACACTTGAGGCTTTAATCAATCCTGGAGATGTAGTTACGTGGTATAAGAGTGAGGATGGAGGTGTAAAATGGGAAGAGATTGGAAAGCAGACCGCATCTGCAAAAGATATCTCTCTAAAGAAGACAGTAGATATAACAAAAGACACTCAGTTTAAGATAGAGACAGTTGGAGAGGGTTCAATAGAGAGCAGTGCCTCTACAGAAACTGTCATTTTCCATAATATTAAATTGACGGTAACAGACGAGGATGCACCTATAACAACTCCTGAAACCACAACTATAGAGATAAACAAAGGTGGTTGTGCGTATCTCTATCCTCAATACATAGGATTTGACATTACTCCTACTATTGTTGATAAGGCTAAAATAGTAAGAAATGACGGTACTCAATATGAGATAAATATAACAGATAATTATAAAGATATCTGTAACATTGATAAGACTGCTACCTATTATGTAGAGTATGATGGTTGTCAATCAAACAGTGTGGCTGTGAACATATTGGGAACTGTTGATATAGAACTTGTAAGCAGAGATTGTAATACAGCTGTATTCAAAGCCATTACTCTTGCATCTGAGGTTCAATGGTATTATGTAGATGCTACAGGTGTTCCTGTGAAGGTTGGAGAGCCACAATCGGCATCAAACACATTTACATACAATATAACAGAAGATGTGGTTGCGATAAGGGCTTCAATAGGCTCAGAGACATCATTAGTATATTCTGATGACTTGGCTGTACAGGTCTATACTTTGAAAATGGAGGGAAAATATTTTGATGAGACCTACAATGAGGGAGAGACAATAACTGTGGATTATGATGATGAGGTTACTTTGTCTATCTCACAAGATTCATACATCGGGGATAAGGGTTATGCTCAATTCTTTACAGCAGACGGCACTCTTGTTGATGCAAAAGATGTTCAAGTTACTCCAGTTGGTCCTGTTGCGGAATACACATTCAAGGCACAAAAATCAAGAGAATATTATATTAAGGTTAATGGCTGCCAGACAGGAACAATAAAGGTAGTGGTTAGACCAGAGGTCTCTTTCACATACACAAATGTATGCAGTCACTATTCATTCAAGGCTGAGGTTAAGGGGGAAGGTGTTATAGAGTGGTTCTTTGATGATTTATCACAAAATCCTCCAGTAAAAATTCCTGATACCGACGGCAAACTTGAAATAGAGTTTGACGCACCTAAAGACGGTGTTGTGATGGCGTCTTATGGAGATGCTAGTACTCAAGATGAGGTGTTCGGACACTCAATAACCCTTGACGCAGACCCTAAGAAAATAGAAAAAGGCGACGAGGTTATATTTACGGTAACTCCAAATGAGGATAACTGGCTTACTGATGTGTTCACTGAATTATATAAGGTGAACGGCGGTAAGGTAGGCAATAGAATTTATGAGCCTGAAAATACGTGGAGTTACAAGCCTGAGGCTACAGCCTCTTATTATGCAAAAACAGAGGATGGTTGCTTGTCAAATGAAGTTAATATTATGGTTGGCTCAGTGTCAATGAGTTATACCAATAAGTGTAATAGATATATACTTAAGGCTGTAACAGAGGGTGAGGGTACCGTTATATGGCAGAAAAATGGGGTTGATATTTCAGGTTCAGAGGGCAAGGCTGAATATGTTATTGACATAGCGGAAGATATGACTGTAAGGGCTAAATTCGGTGAGTTCTACTCTGAGGAGAATACTCTCACATATTATTCACTCACACTTAAGGCAGAACCTGAGAAGATTGAAATTTGCGGAGATGAAGCCCTGTTGACAGCAGACATGAAGCCAATGAGTCTGGGTATCTACTCATTCTACAAAAAAGGTGAGGCGAGTGCCATATATGAGGGTCAGGCAAACAGTTGCTCTACAGGACCTTTGTATTCATCAGCAACATTTATAGTAAGAAATCAAGGTTGCGAGGCGGAGGTGCCTGTTACAGTTGATTTGGTTTGGCCTACAGTATTCACTCCATATACAGCAGGTAGTACAAATGTGAAGTTTGAGGTTTGTGCCAAGAGTCTGAAGATATTTGACCGTAACGGTAATATGATTGCTGATATTCAAGGCAACACGTGGGACGGTTATTGCAATACAGGTGGCTCATCAGGTAATATGGCAATGCCAGGAGTCTATTTCTATGTGGCTACACTTGATGATGATACCATTAAGAAAGGAACTGTAGAGATTTTCAAATCAATAGATAACAAATAATAATAACCATTAATATTTAATTAAATGAAAAAATTTCTTTTACCAATGGCTATTTTAATAGCCTATTCTACTGCTTTCAGTGCAATAGATAAGAAGTTTAATGAAGAGAGTTATGAATTTAAGTCTTTGGAGGTTAATTCCTCTGAGAAAGAACACAGTATGTCTTTGCTTGATGGTAACAAAATGATTTTCTTGAAAGACAAGACAGTTTATGCAGGTGAAATAGATACTGCGGCTACAGGTCTGAATAATGTTACTGAGTCAAAGGCTCTTACAGACCTTGGTATTCACGGTACTGTTGCCTACGATGCCTCAAAAAACAAAATCTACTTCACACTTAAAGAGTCTGAAGGGTGTGAGTGGCTTTATGAGTCAACATTTGACGGAGAGAAGTGGAGCAAACCAAAACGCCTAGTTATTGAGGGTCTTGAGAAGGAACGCGGACGCAGTTATTTCCTTGCCAATGCAGGTTGGAACTATGCTAATAAACCGCAAATTGTTATGCTTAACCCAACCATAGCAAAGTCAGGTAACCGTATCTACTTTACAAGTGCCGACATTGATGGTGGCAAGGGTGGAAAGGATATTTGGTGGATAGAACCACGTGATGCTGAGAAATGGAAATATCCTGTTAATGCAGGCGAGACTATCAATACAGAGGAGGATGAGGATTTCGCTTTTGTTGAAAATGATGAGATTCTTTATGTAACAAGCAAGAAAGACAGTGCTGTAAACAGCATATTTAAAGCAGACGCCAACGGAGAGGTATGGGCAATGGCAGAAAAGATGGAGTCTCCTTACAATACAAAAAGTGAGGATTGCAATATAGTGGTAAAAGACGGCACTCCTTTTATGATATCTAACCGCAATGGAAATGATGATATCTGGGCTTGGGTTAAACTACCAGAACCGGAGCCAGAGCCTGAAGTCATTATTCCGGAATTGGAGCCTATTGTAATTACATTCCCTTGGGCGTTCTACCTCTTTGACTTTGACAAGTCTGATTTGACAGAGCGTTTCCTGCGTGAGATTGACGCTATGGTTGAGGCTATGAAGCAACTGCCTGCCGGAACTAAGTTTGTTATTGAGGGTCACACAGACCAACGTGGTAGTGACGCATATAATGACAAGTTGTCTCTTGAACGTGCTAATACTGTAAGGGATAAACTAATAGAGAAGGGAGTTAACCCTGATATTCTTATAGCTAAGGGTTATGGTAAACGTCGTCCTGTAATAGCTAATCCTCAGAATGAGGAGGAGTTCTATCAGAACCGTCGTGTAGTTGTTGATATATTGAATGAAGACGCTAAATAATTAATGCCATGAGAAAAGGTTTAGTTTTAATTTCACTATTGTTTTTGGGCACAGCGTTATTTGCTCAAAGTGACTTTACTATGACAGAGCAGATGTTCTCCCGTATAAACCAGAATCCTGCCGCCATAGGTAATAATGAGAACGTTCAGTTGTTCACTTCAACACGCTTGCAGTGGGCTTCACAGGGATTGGAGACTACACCTACATCAGCCCTGCTGAACGCACATTACTATAATGATAAACTTAGTTCAGGTTTCGGACTTAGTTTTGTATATGATGAGTTAGGTCTTGCAAACCAGACCATTGACGCTAAAATCTGTTACGCTTATAACATTGACCTGACAGAAGATATGTTGCTCTCTCTCGGTCTTGCCGCAGGTGTCATTAACAAGCGTTTTGACCCGCAGCGTCACGTTTGGAGAGACCCTGAAGACCCACGCAGACCGAAAGAGGTTGAGCAGACCACTAACTTTGACCTTGACTTTGGTTTTGAACTCTCTTGGAAATACCTTATGGGAGGGTTCTCAATGACCCATATGCGTAACATAGGACGTGAGGTATCAACCTGCGTGGCACCTTCACACATTAACCTTTATGTTAGAGGTAACGTGCCGCTTCCTAAGGAGTTTAGCCTTATTCCTGCGTTCGCATATATGAATGTAGGTGGTCTTAGCAAGGGTATCTCAGGACAAACTTTGGAGCAGGATAATATTCTCAACTTCAGTGTTACCGCTATGTATAAGGGTAAATATTGGTTCGGTCTTGGATATAAGGGTGGTTACACAGGTCTTAAGGACTATCCTTTCTCAAGTGATATGCTTGCCTTTATGATAGGTGCTGAGTGGCGTTGGCTGCGTATTGGTTATTGCTATGATATGAGTGTGGGCAAGAACCTTCGTCAGTACTCATCTAACACTCACGAGATTATTCTATCATTCAATATTCCTACAAAATATCCGGCACAGTGGTAAGAAAGTTTATTTTGATGGTTTTGGCTCTTCTGCCTGCAATATCATTTGCAGGCAGTAAATACACACCTCAAATGTATGAGAAAGCCATAGAACCAGACACAGTCGTGGTAGAAAAAACCGTTGTTGTGCGGGATACTGTAATGATAAGAGACACGGTAGTTGTGCGTGATACCATAACTGTCTCAGATACAACAAAGGTGAAGACTGAAATGCAGAAACCGGTGACAGTAGAGGTGGTAGCCGCCCCAATACCAGTGAAAAGTGAGTATAAAGATGAGGAAGGTAAGGCGTTGAACCTCCAATACCACATTGTAGTGGGTAGTTTTCAAGATAAACTAAACGCTCAGAATTTAGTTGACCAGATTATGCAGACAGGAAATGGCTCTCCTTCAGTAGCCATTGCCCCTGACGGCAAGTTCAGAGTCTTCTATTTCTCTTCAAATGATGAGGCTGAGGCTCGCAAGGTTCTATCACAAATAAAAGATGAGTATCAGTCAGCGTGGTTGCTTAATTTGAAAAAGTAATGCGTCTTAACTGCTTGTTGTTAATATCATTTACGGTTCTGCTACTGACATCGTGCGGTGGCAGAACCCGTTTTTATGATGATGATATTGAGAATGAACCATCTCTTATAACCATTGAACGTTTTGACCGTGATATATTCACGCTTGATAGCGCCGCTCTTGCTGAGAAATACGGTGATTTTATGAATGTCTATGCGTTCGGAGTCCTGCGTCTGCACTCAACATGGGAGTTGCCCCTCTTTACATCTGACAGTGGTATTGTGCAACTTAACACAGATGTACAGCGTATTTATGACACGCATTCTGATATAGAGAGAAAGGTTGATAACGCTTTCAAATACTTTCATCACTATTTCCCTGACAAGGAGGTGCCCCGTGTACTGTTCCATATATCAGGTTTCAACCAATCAATAGTTACCGCAGACGGTTTCCTATCTGCCAGCATTGACCAATACTTAGGCTCTGATTATGAGCCGTATAACGCCATTGCTTACGGTTATGAAATTCCTTTTATGACAAAGGAGCAGTTGCCTGTTGATATGATGAACGGCTGGCTCACCGCCTCATTCCCTGAGTCTCTAATTGGTGACCGCCTTCTTGACCAAATTCTTTTTCAAGGCAAAATCATCTATCTTCTCAAAGTTTTCTACCCCGATGCCACGCCTTGGTCTCTTTTGTCATATACAGAGGCTCAATACAAGTGGTGTGAGAGGTATGAAAAAGAGGTTTGGGGCTACATAATGGAGAACCGTGAACTCTTCTCATCAGATTGGAAAACCGCTACAAAATACCTCTCTCCCGCTCCGTTTACATCGGGGCTCAGTCATGAGTCACCAGGACGCATAGGCGTATATCTTGGCTTCAAGATAGTTGAGTCATATATGAACGCCAACGCAGAAGCCACGCTACAGAGCCTTATGGATTTCAAAGATTCACAGAGATTCCTTCAGGAGGCACGGTACCGTCCGTAGATGACGAGGGAAGTCAAGATGACGAACTAAACAATGGGTCAAAGGAGAATAAACGCTCCTTTGACCTTTGTTTTTGTTGTGATTTTGTGTTTTTATAAAAAAAACGTATTTTTGCAAGGTGAAGGTATTTTGTGATGTGTTTAGTAGGCGGTTGAATTATGGAGACAAAACTAAAAAATTACCCGTTAGGGATATACAGTTTCAGTGAGATAATAGAGCGGAATCTGTTCTATGTGGATAAGACTGATTATGTACATAACATAGCCAATAAGTACAAGTATGTGTTCCTGAGCCGTCCACGCAGGTTTGGTAAATCACTGCTTGTAGATACTTTGCAATGCTATTTTGAGGGCAGAAAAGAGCTATTTGCAGGTCTCAAGGCTGATGAGTTGGAGAAGGATTGGATCAAGTACCCAGTGCTAAGGTTTGATATGAGCTCTATTAAATCAATGGATCCGAGAGAGGTTAAAGATTCAATTGATGCTATGCTTTGCGAATATGAGAAAGTTTACGGAGGGGAGGAGAAGCAGCGAACATTAGGTAAAAGATTTGAAGGCATTATAAAGCGTGCCTACAACACAACAGGTCAAAAGGTGGTGCTTCTAATAGATGAGTATGACTCCGCGCTGCTTAAGGTTATGCACAACAAGCCAGTGTTTGAGGAGTTGAGGGATATGCTCCGCAACTTCTACGGACCAATAAAGATATGTGACGCGATGCTGCGTTTCGGATTCATAACAGGCATAACCAAGTTCTCTCAACTGAGCATATTCTCAGAGATAAACAACCTTACGCTTATAAGCATGCTGCCTGAGTATGATGGACTTTGCGGCATAACAAAAGATGAGCTTCTAACTCAGTGCAAGCCTGACATACAGTCACTTGCAGACAAACTTAAATGCAGTTATGATGACGCTGTTGAAAAACTGACAGAGAACTATGACGGCTACCATTTCTCAAAAGGCGATGACGGAGTAATGACAGATGTGTTTAACCCGTTCAGTCTTATAAACGCCTTCAGTGCAAGGGATATAGGTCAGTATTGGTACAGCTCAGGAACACCCACGTTCCTGTTTGAGCAACTGAAGATGTTCAAAACCTCTCTTACAAGCGTTGACGGTCAGAGGGTGAAGGAGGAGAGCTTCAATGTCTCACCAGAGGTGGCTCACACTCCGTTGCCCGTACTATATCAGGCTGGTTACCTTACAATAAAGAAATATGAGGATGATTTTCAGAAATACACCCTCGGTTTTCCTAACAGAGAGGTTAAGTTCGGATTCCTCAACTCTTTCATTCCCGTGCTTACAAATGAATCGGAGGTGCGTTGCAATGATTTGCTTGAGGATATGACAATTGCTCTCCGTGCTGATGACATAGACACAGCTCTCACCGCACTTAAATCGTATATAGCGGGCATCCCGTACTACTATGAGAACAAGACAGAGCCTGCGTTCCAGACAATAATGTACCTTGTGCTGTCACTTATGGGGCAGTACATAAAAGTGGAGGTGAACAACGCCTTAGGCAGGACAGACGCTGTTCTTGAGACTGCAAACACAGTCTATATAATAGAGTATAAGGTGGATAAGTCTGTAGAAGAGGCACTTAAGCAGATTGATGACAAGCACTACGCAG
>JAZLIE010000014.1:0-4633 GCA_045617165.1 Candidatus Enterocola sp.
CTGAGGCTCTTGATTTTATCAATTACAGACGGTAGTTGTGACAGGTTTATGCCAAACTTGTTCTCACTGAGGCCTGTTGTTATTTTTGCGTGTGTATGAGCATCTACATTGGGGTTTACACGTATCTCAACGCTTACACGCTTGCCTTTTGAAGCGGCAATCTCATTTATAATCTCAACCTCGGGCACAGATTCAACATTGAAACAGAATATTCCACCGTCAATAGCGGTCTCAATCTCCCAATCGGCCTTGCCAACTCCGGCAAAAACTATTTTTGAAGGCTCAAATCCAGCCTCAAGAGCCGCCTTTACCTCACCGCCGCTCACGCAGTCGGCACCATAACCGTAACTGGCGATAAGACGAAGCAGGGTAGGGTTGGCATTAGCCTTTATGGCGTAATGCTCTGTAAAGCCGTACCTCTCCGTCTCCTTTTTAACCGCCTCAAGAGTCTCTCTTAAAAGGTTTACATCGTAGAAGTAAAAAGGAGTCCTGATAGATTGGAATTTATTTACAGGAAAATTTGTCATTAATCAAAGATATTAGCACTGAGTGCCTCAAGAGCACGTTTTTTATCTGCTTTCCCTACAAGGAATGATACGTTGTAGTTGCTTCCGCCGTAAGAAATCATTCTTACTGGAATATCTTTAAGTGCGTTAACAATCTTAGCCTGGAAACCTACATTGGCACTGTTCATATCTCCTACAACACAAATTATAACCATATCTTTCTCAATGGTTACTGTACCGAACTTCTTGAGTTCATCTACAATCTCATCAAGGTGCTTTGTGTTGTCAATTGTTACAGATACACCAACCTCACTTGTTGTAATCATATCAATTGAGGTTTTGTACATCTCAAAACAGTCAAACACCTTACGCAGGAAACCATATGCAAGAAGCATACGACCAGATTTGATTTTTATTGCTGTAATGTCATCTTTTGCGGCTACCGCCTCAATCTTGTGAGGAACAATCTTGTTTGAGATTACGGTTCCCGCCGCCTTCGGGTCCATTGTGTTGAGCAATTTAACCGGTATGTTGGCAATCTTTGCCGGCAGAATACAGGTAGGGTGCAGAATTTTAGCGCCAAAATAGGCAAGTTCAGCAGCCTCATCAAAATGCAGTGTGGCGACAGGTTTTGTACCCTCTACAAATCTTGGGTCATTGTTGTGCATTCCGTCAATGTCGGTCCATATCTGTATCTCGCTTGCCCCGATGGCTGCTCCAATCAGTGATGCTGAGTAGTCACTGCCTCCACGCTTGAGGTTGTCCACCTCATTGTAGGCGTTGCGGCATATATAGCCCTGTGTAATGTAGATTACTGTATCTGTAGGAATTTTCTCAATCTCCTTTTGCAAGTGCTCACGTATATACGCCACATCGGGCTCCTCATTCTTATCAATACGCATATAGTCAAGAGCAGGAAGCAGATTTGATTTAACTCCCAATTCATTGAGGTAGAGATTCATCATTGCAGTTGACATCTGCTCGCCCAGCGCAAGTGTTATCTTCTCCTCAAAAACAGTGAAGAAGTTGTTTTTTGAGAGGGAACGCATGGTGTCAAAGTGAAATTTCAATACCTCTGTCGCCTTCTTCTTGTACTCAGCGGTGCTGTATAACTCATCAACTACGCCCATATATTTGTGCTCCAATGTGTTTATAACCTCATTGGCGCTTACAGGGTTCTTCTTATAAAGATAATCCGCTATCTCAACAAGTGTGTTTGTTGTCCCTGACATAGCAGACAGAACCACAATCTTCTTCTGACCATCATTTATCAACGTGGCCACCTCTTTCATTCTTGCGGCGGAGCCCACGGATGTGCCGCCAAATTTCTGGATTATCATATCTTTATGTTTTTGGGATTTTTTTGAGCGGTAAACGGGACTCGAACCCGCGACCCTCGGCTTGGGAAGCCAATGCTCTACCAACTGAG
Source organism: Candidatus Enterocola sp. (assembly GCA_045617165.1). Classification (GTDB taxonomy): domain Bacteria; phylum Bacteroidota; class Bacteroidia; order Bacteroidales; family Paludibacteraceae; genus Enterocola. The sequence goes on from JAZLIE010000014.1 coordinate 1,936, forward strand.
CCATTACCGCAAAAATATTATTTATATGTCAATCCTCAGTTGGTAGAGCACTACCGTGCCTATTTTTTTTCAACTGAGCCATTACCGCATTATATATTAGCCATCCTGATTGCTGTGATGGCACCTTCAACGCCTTTGTTTCCTAACTTGCCCCCAGCGCGGTCAAGTGCCTGTTCCAAATTCAGTGTTGTGAGCAACCCAAATATGACAGGGCAGTAACCTTCAACTGTATTAAGGGCTGTAACCCCTTGTGTAACCCCGCTGCAAACATAGTCAAAGTGGGGTGTGTCTCCTTGTATTACGCAACCAAGAACTATTATGGCGTTGTAACCGCCCTCCATCTGCAACTTTTTGGCTGCGTAGGTGAGTTCAAAAGCCCCTGGCACGTGAACAACCGTTATATCTTTCGCTCCATTCTCCTCAAGTGCACTGACCGCACCCTCAAGCAGTTTGTAAGTGACTTGTGAGTTCCAGTCAGCAACTATAACTCCGTATTTCTGACCTGCCACAACAGATTTTGACGGCAGAACATCGGGGTTATAACTTGAGAGATTCTGAAGTTTACTTGCCATTCTTCAGTGTAGCTGATGTGATATATTTGTCAATTTCATCAACTTCAGGAATGCCACGCTGTGATGCCTCTGCGTCAGCCTTCACCTCTTGGTAAAGTTTCAGAGCCTTGTCATACTCACCAAGTGACTCGTATGCCAGACCTGCTTTAACCTTGTACACAGGCTTGATAAGCATATTCTCCGCCTTTGCTGCATCAAGGAAATAGTTGATTGCTGACTTTGCGTCACCTTTTTGAACATAGCAGTCACCAATTGTACCTGCCACTGTATATTTAAGAACAGCATCTTTCCCGTTATACTCTTTGAGATACTCTATGGCTGAATCATAATCACCTAATTTGTAATATGAAAGCCCGATGTAAGCGGCGGCAAGTTTGCCACTCTTTGTAATACCGTAGTTGTCATTAAGATAGATTAGACCGTCAAAATCAACGCTGTCTCCGTTCAGAGCAACTTCATAATTCTCCGCTGCAAAGAGTTCCTGACCCTTTGAAAGCATCTCGGCAGCCTCCTGCTCCTTTGGTTCAAGGTAGAGGTTTTGTACAAGCAGCCAAGCCGCAATGACAACCACAATCGCTCCTAAAATAATTGAGAGTATCTTATGGTTCTTCTCAATGAATGACTCTGTTGATGACAACGCACTTTGGAAGTTCTCCAAATTCTGTTCCTGCTCTTGGAAATTCTCTTTCTTAGCCATATTTAAAATCTGTTAAATGTCCTTATAAAATTTGAGTTGCAAATTTACTCTTTTTTATTGAATTTCCGTTCATATTTAAAACTTTTTTAAAAAAATGATTTTTTGTTGCAGTGGTTAGGAATATTTCACTATCTTTGCACCGCAATTGACGCATTGGTACCTTGGCCGAGTGGTTAGGCAACGGTCTGCAAAACCGTCTACAGCGGTTCGAATCTGCTAGGTACCTCCAAAATATGGCTCACAGTATTGTGAGCCATATTTTTTATAAAAACTATCATAAAAACTATCATAAAATTGATTGCGGAATGTTCATTTGGAGATGTATGGTTTTTAACCGATTTATGTAGAAAAGAATTCTAATACCATATATAATATATATTGCGAACCTTGCGAAGTTGCGAGATTCACGCTAAAAATATCTTTAAACAGATAAATTTTTTTCAGATTTCGCAATAATTTCGCAGACCCCGCAGAACGCACAAAAATTCAGGATTTTTGATGTTAGAGTAGGAGTGTGATGCTCAGTTAGGCGACAAAGTGGGCTTGTGTAGCAAATAGGCAAGACCGACTTTTGTCGCTCGTTTTAGCCTTGACTGTTTGCTATACAAGTGCTAACTTGCCTAACTGAACATCACAACAAGAGTCAACAAGAAAACAAAATTATCTATATAAATTGCATATTGAGAAAAGTTGCGTATATTTGCACATATATGTGGCAGGTGTGCCACCTTTGACATATTAAAGCGTTTACGTTCGTTTTTACTGACTTATAGAAACCTCGCAAATTTTTATAGCCAGATCAGAATTATGCAACGATGAATGCTTACGTGTATGTATGATTTCTACGTAAATCGTAGTTGATACATACGGCGTGGGCTTCGTGCATTGCTTGTTCTTCTGGCTGGGTTATGCGAGGGCCCCTATAAGTGGAACATCAATCTGAAGTCCCGCTTTTTTATGTCCCTATTTGCAAAGGAATTGACTTAAAAAATAAAATATTAACAATTAAAAACTTGAGAAATTATGAAAAAGTTAGCTAAAAACATCGTGTTAATGCTCACAGCATTGTTCTTAATCAGTATGGCGACCTCCTGCAAGAAGGAAGAGCCCGCGCCGGCGGTCAACTTCAACAACCCGACCGCCCAGTACATAGAGTCCTTCCTCGGAAAATCCGCCGACGAGTTTGTCAAGGCCTGCGAGGAGAGTGGAATGATAAAAGAGAATACAACTGAAAAAAAAGAAATAAGATACAATAGTCAAATAAATGGAATTACAGCAACAATAGAACAATCAAACGATATAATTACTTGGATTTCATACAAAAAAGAAAGTAATTACTCTGAAAATGAGAAAATTAAAAACAAATATATTGATTTTTTTAATTATTTATCAGGAAACAACTATGCCGCGTTCAAAGGTTATAACGGTG
>JAZLIE010000015.1:0-2262 GCA_045617165.1 Candidatus Enterocola sp.
TCTAATATGAACATTGTGAATATCCCCCCGGAACTCACTGCTCTCCCTCAGTGGGTATGTGCTTGGAAAAACAGCAAAGTCCCCATGCAAGCTTGTCAAAAGAAAGCTGCTTCCTCCACCCTGCCTGATACATGGTGTAGTTTTGAAATGGCTGCTATGGCTGTTCAGCGTGGATGGTATGACAACCTTGGGTTCGTATTCAATAACAATGGAATAGTCGGCATTGATATTGATTGCGGCTTTGATGAGCGGGGTTTCCTTTCTGATACAAGCATTGACATTATGAGGGCTTGTCAATCCTATACAGAGAAAAGCAGGAGCGGGTGAGGTATTCACATACTTCTAAAAGGTGTGCTTCCGTTCAAAGGGAAAAACAATAACAACGGTGTTGAGATATATCAATCCTCCCGGTATTTTATCGTAACCGGGCAAAAGTTAATATACTCCAATATCATTGAAAACCAAGAAGCCATTGATTATGTGGTAAGCAAGTATTTCCCCGAAACGGAAAAAGAAAGTTCCTCAGGTATATCACAAAAGATTTATTCCCCAATCTATCTGAAACCTGAGAATGGGAGGGTAAAACTCAGACCTGTTTATCCTCCCATTACTCAGGGAAGCAGAAACCTCAGCCTTACAAGCCTTGCTGGACAGTTACACTCTCAAGGGTATGATAAACAAACCATATACCGTGAATTGCTGTATGCCAACGAACAGGCTTGTAATCCTCCGCTCCCACAACATGAGATAGAGTCAATAACAAACAGTGTTACAAGATATAGGAGGTAACATGAATACTGTTTATGAAATTCTGAAAAAGGAAAAGCGCAGACAGAAGCACACCATTGAACTCATTGCCAGTGAGAACTTTCCGTCTAAAAACATAATGAAGATTTGCGGTACTGAGTTCATGAACAAGTACACTGAGGGTTATCCGGGAAACAGGTACTATGGCGGGTGTGAATACTATGATGAACTTGAAATCTACTGTCAGCAGAAATGGCAGGAAGCTTTCAACACAGACTACTATGTGAATGTTCAGCCCCACAGCGGTACAAATGCCAACCTTGCCGCTTATATGGCGGTTCTCAAGCCGGGTGATAGCTTCCTGAGTATGAGCCTTGACCACGGTGGACACCTCTCACATGGAAGCCCTGTCAATATCTCAGGAAAGGTTTTCAATGTGTATCACTATGGAGTAGATGAACACGGCTGCATTGACTATGCAGACCTTGAAAGGCTCATGAAAGAGGTCAACCCCAAACTGGTTGTAGTAGGTGCAAGTGCCTATCCCCGTATAATTGACTTCAAGAAAATCCGTGAAATCATCGGTGATACCCTCATGATGGCAGACATAGCCCATATCGCAGGGCTTGTTATCTCCCATGACCACCCCAGTCCGTTTGGGATTGCTGACATTGTTACAACCACAACGCAGAAAACCTTGAGGGGTTGCCGTGGTGGTCTGATTTTCTGCAAACCCGAACTTGCCAAGAAAATTGACTCTGCTGTATTCCCCGGCACTCAGGGTGGTTCTCTCATGAACATGATTGCTGGAAAAGCTATTACCGCAGAAGAAGCCTGTACTCCCGAATTTACAGAGTATATTCACAGGGTTGTAGAAAGCTCCAAGGCAATGTGTGATGTATTCATCAAACACGGTATTCCCGTTGTTACTGGTGGTACAGACAACCATCTTTTCCTGCTTGACCTCAGCAAGAAATATCCTCATGTGACAGGTAGAATGGTTCAGAATGTTTGTGATAAACACAGCATTACCCTGAACAAAAACATGATACCCGGTGACACCCGAAATGCTTTCAATACCAGCGGTGTTAGAATTGGTACAGCGGCAATGACCACAAGAGGTTTTACCGCAGAGGACTTCTGTGGGGTTGCGCTTGAAATCATTTCTATCTGTGAAAGGTTGGAAGCGGAATGGTAGATAGATGCGTAATGTGCGGAGATATTATCCCGGAGGGGCGGCAAGTCTGCCCCTCTTGTGAGGATAGTGCTATGAAGCACGAACTTCCCTATAGGGTTTCCAAAGAAAAGGGTGGTAGGTACTTTGTACACACCAATACCTTAGACAGAAAAGTAGTTCCCGGTTCTTTTGGGGATAAGAAATCAGCCTGTAAGCTTGCCGCAAAACTCTGCGGCATTTCTTACAAGGATTATATTAAACGCAGAAAGGAAGAAATGCGTAATGAAGATAATGAAGATTTTGAGTGATATGTTCACTTACCTCTGCATCGTGGCTGT
>JAZLIE010000016.1:0-1041 GCA_045617165.1 Candidatus Enterocola sp.
TCGTTTGCGTTTATGGCAACCTCACTTGAGTTGGTCTCTGTGTATAGCTTGCCTGCCACACCCGCTTTTGTTATTGTTGATACAACCTTTAAATCTCCGCTTGCAAATGTTACAGGGGGCACCACAAAGTTAAGTTGGACACCCTCCGCTGACAGTTGCAGATTTGGGCATGTCATCACTATCTCATCTTCTGTACCGCCTGACACGGCCCATGTCCCCTGCTCCAGTGTAAAATCTCCTGCAAGTTTTATATCTGCATTATTTGATTTGATTGACACTTTTGTCAGTATCTCATCTGAGGCTCCCTTTACGGTCACTCTCAATATGCCCAATGGGTTTGTTGAGAAGGTTATGCTTGTTTTGCCGTCCTTAACGTATGTGCCCGTGCCCATTGACGGAAACAAACCCTCCTGAAACGAGCCCGCTGTATATGTCTGTGTGGTTGGAATGTTTACGCTATAGACTCCGCTGTTATATTTTACATTATACATTCCGCACAGTGTAACGCCGTTCTCCACATTCTCTGATATCTCGCCGCCAAAGCTTCCTGTTGCGGTACCCGCACCTCCCGTCAATGTTAAATTGGTGGGGTACTGACCATCCTGTGTCATCACTGTAATGACATCTCCCGCCGTCCATGAAAGCTTCTTATTGACTATGCTTGTCTTTTCATTGCTTTGACCCGCAGTTACTGAGAACGGAATCATTTTTCCCTGAGGCTCCTGTTGCTTTGGGTCTTTTACATCTGCATTCTTCTTGCAAGATACGGCTCCCGCCATTACCAACAGCGTGGCAGCCAGATAAGTAAACTTTTTCATTCGCTTTTCTTTGGTTTAGTTGTTAATTACTTTTGTTTACCAGTTTGAAATACCCATCAGTGTTCCTCCTACGCCTTTGTCTCCACCTGACGTCTGCATTACAGGCATCTCTGTCTCCATTCTCACTTGCTCCAATTGCGGAGCGGAATAAATCTTTTTCATAGTTGAAAGTTGAAAGTTAAAAGTTGAAAGTTAATAAATATGTTAGTTAAAGATTTTTCGC
>JAZLIE010000017.1:0-20886 GCA_045617165.1 Candidatus Enterocola sp.
GCGAACAACTCCTTCCTGCCCTCAAAATAGCACTGCAAAGTATCTACAAGCAGAGACTTGCCAAACCTACGTGGACGGCTCAAGAACACATACCTGTATTTGTTGGCTATGTTATGTACATAACCGGTCTTATCCACATAAAAGTAACCGCCTTCAACAATATCCTTGAAAGTGTATATCCCTAACGGGTAGTTCCTAAGCGTTGCCTCCATAACTCAAATGTTTTTAAGAGATTGTGCAAAGTTACAAAAAGCGAGAGAAATGCAAAATTTATTTTGTATTTACGAGCGTGAGTATATTACTTGCGGTGATTTTTGGCAGTCTTGTCCTGAAAATTAAAATTTCGCACAGAACATTTCTGTTGAGAGATAGCGGTCTCCTGTATCGGGAAGAAGAACAATAATACATTTTCCTTTGTTCTCAGGACGCTGTGCGGTTTTTACCGCCGCTGCAAGAGCCGCACCGCTGGATATACCAACCAACACACCCTCTTTTGTACCCATAAGTCTGCCAAAAGAGAAAGCCTCCTCTGCTGAGACCTGCAGCACCTCATCATACACCTTGGTATCAAGAACTTGAGGTATGAAGCCTGCCCCGATGCCTTGAATTTTGTGAGCACCCGCCTTTCCGCCTGAAAGTACAGATGATTCAGAAGGCTCAACAGCCACCACTTTTACTGATGGATTCTGACTTTTCAGATAATTGCCTGTACCCGTTATGGTTCCGCCTGTTCCCACTGTGGCTACGAAAATATCCACCTTTCCATCTGTATCTTTCCAAATTTCAGGACCTGTGGTCTCAAAGTGAGCCTTAGGATTGGCTGGATTAGTGAACTGACCTGCTATGAAACTACCTGGAATGCTCTTTTGTAGTTCCTCAGCCTTCTCTATGGCACCCTTCATTCCGAGCCTGCCGTCAGTGAGAACCAACTCAGCCCCATACGCCTTCATAATCTGACGGCGTTCAACGCTCATAGTGTCTGGCATAACTATTATGAGACGATAACCTCTTGAAGCGGCTACAGAGGCAAGACCTATACCTGTATTACCACTTGTAGGCTCTATTATTACCGAGTCTGATTTAAGCGTTCCGTTACGCTCAGCCTCATTTATCATTGATAGCGCCACACGGTCTTTTGTGCTGCCCGCCGGGTTAAGATACTCAAGTTTGGCTATAATCTTAGCACCAAGAGAGAATTCTCTCTCAATATTGCACAATTCCAACATCGGGGTGGAACCTATAATGTCTGCTGATGAACGGTAAATCATACTGGTTGATAGTTTTTACATTGTTCAAAATTAGTAAAAATTGTCTAATTTTGTGCAAAATTTATGAAAAATTAAGATGAACAGTTTGGTTAACAAGATGACATCATTTATTGTGATGGATGTTTTAGAGCGAGCGGGAGAGTTGCAGCGCCAGGGTATTGACATAGTGCATATGGAGGTTGGAGAACCTGATTTTGACGTACCTGAGTGCGTCAGCAAGGCTGTATCAGACGCCTATTCTGACCATAAGACCCACTACACCCACTCTCTTGGAGACCCTGAACTGAGGGAGGAGATTGCCAAACTATACAAAAGGGAGTATGGCGTTACTATAAGCCCTGACCAGATTCTTGTGACATCGGGGTCATCACCAGCCATACTGCTTACAATGATACTCTTATGCTCTGTAGGTTCAGAGGTCATTCTATCAAATCCAGGATATGCCTGCTACAGTAACTTTGTGCTTGGAGCGCACGGCGTGCCTGTATACGTGCCGCTTTCAGCTGAAAACGGATTTCAATATAAAGTGGAGGATATAAAGTCCAAAATCTCCGATAAAACCGTAGGAATTTTCGTCAATTCCCCGATGAATCCCACAGGAACACTCCTTGAGCCTGAATTCTTCAAGAAACTTGCATCTTTGGGCATTCCTGTAATCAGTGATGAGATTTATCACGGACTTGTCTATGAGGGCAAGGCTCACTCAATTCTTGAATATACAGACAACGCCTTTGTTCTGAACGGTTTCAGCAAGCGTTTTGCAATGACAGGTCTGCGTCTTGGGTACCTTATAGCCCCTATGAAATATATGGAAGCGTTACAGAAGATGGGGCAGAACTTTTTGATTTGCGCCTCTTCAACCGCTCAAAAGGCTGGCATAGCGGCTCTGAGAGACCGCAGTGGTTATGAAGAGCGTATGCGTAACACATATAATGAACGCCGCGTATATATGCTTAAACGACTCAGAGAGATGGGATTTGTTATTCCTACTGACCCGCAGGGGGCTTTCTACATACTTGCCGATGCCCGCAAATTCACTAATGATTCATATAAATTCGCCTTTGACGTGCTTGAGAACGCTCACGTAGGAATAACCCCCGGAGTGGATTTCGGGTCCAACGCCGAGGGCTATGTCCGCTTCTCATACGCCAACTCACTTGAACGCCTGAAAGAGGGGCTGGATAGGCTGGAAACTTATTTAAAAGTTAAAAGTTAAAAAAGAAAAGTTATTTATTCTCTTTTCACTATACAAGTACTTGCCGCAGTGCGTGCGGTGATTTGAGCGTTATACATTGCCTCACACTTTACCGCAGGTAATGTGTATGTTCCTAAGTATGACGCTGTAAGTTTCATTGGTATTGTAACTTGAGCGCCTGCCGGCAGAATGTCAATATATGACAGTACACGGTCATCTCTCACATCTTGGTATGAGAGAGCGTTCTGTGCAGCCTCCTGACCCTCCACGGCGTATCTTGTGTTCAGAATCTCCCAACCAGACGGAATAATATGAGTCACTGCCAGATTACTAATGTCAAGTGGTGAATTGTTTTTCACAGTGACAGTTGCAATGAAGTTTGTACCCTGCTCAAGTGATGAGACATTAATTGGAGAGAGATTTGCATCTGTGTAAGAGACCGCAATGCCTATTCCGTTTGACTGAGCCTCACTCTGAGAACCTGGCACAGTACCCTTACTTATAAAGCGTACATATAGTGGTTGTGAGCCTGTATTCTTTATGACAATCTTCTCAAACGCATCAACATCTGTGGCAAGTGACTTGGATAATTCTGTCATTGTGTTGAACTTCTCACTCCGTGAGCCATAGAGTATGCTACCCTTGGCTGGCTCAGGCTTACCGTACTTCTTCTGATACTGTAAGGCAGATGAGAGTGCAAGGGCGACATCTTGTGTGCTGTACCAACGCTCCGATGAAAGATTAGCAGCCACCATATTATAAACCCCAGCGGCATCTGTCTTATGGTCAAGAATAGTGAGAACTTGAAGTTTCAAGGCGTTGTCACGCATTTCAGAACCAAAAGTAGGATTTGCCCCTTCATAGTCCATCTCATACTCCGATGTGGCGTTTATGAACCTTTCACTCATATCATTACGTCCTGCAAGAGCATACGCACCCGCTACAAGCCACTTTGAAAGTGATGTGTTAGCCTCCTCTTTTAGACGGTTAAGCGAACCAATGTCAGAACTGCCGTTAAGACCTAAAACATATAGGCGGTATGCCTGTGTTGTAATCTCACTTGCTTTGGTATAGTCATCTGCCACCGCTGACAGTTTCCACCCCGATGCAGAGAGTTTCAGATACTTAAGCAGTTTGCTCTTTAGCGTCACAGGTATTGAATATCCAGCCTTTTCAGCGTTGGCTATAAAATGAGCCGCATAAATTGTTCCCCAAATATTTGTGTTAGATGAGCCGGGCCAATAAGCAAGGCTTCCGTCAAATACCTGATATGATGAGAGTTTACTGAGTACGAACTTTACAACAGACTCATCTTGAAGAGGGAACGCCTTTGAGACAAGTTGCTCCACACAAGAGTGCGGGTACTCTGTAAGATACCCTTGCCTTGCGTCAATATTTATTGGACGCACCCCTGACAGAGTAACAGAGAGTGAGTTTGTACCTGCCATACCTATCGCCTTGACACTGCCATGCCACTCATCACCTGCGGCAACCGTAATATCCTTAAACTGAGTGGTCTCATCGGCTATGGAACGTACCGCAAGTTCCGCCTTGTAAACAGACTCACAGGAACCCGACTTAGCCACAATGGAGACAACCCCTGTGCCAGGTGTGTTTCCTGCCTTTATCTTAAATGACACTGACTTATCACCTACCTTGGCGAAACTTGTTGTAACCTTATCAGCACCCGTAACACTCAACCCGCCTGTACACTTAATTGACACACTGACCTGCCCCACATTATCCTTTGTGGCGAAAACCGTAGCGGGAATTGTAATCTCCTCACCCTGTCCAACTACTCTTGGCATTGTACCTATAACCATAACAGGCTGACGCACAAGTATGCTCTTGTCTGCCGAACCGTATGCGTTTCCGTTTCCTGCCACAACCATAACTCTCACCTTTCCGTTATAGTTAGGCATACGGAATATATGCTTCTTACTACCTGATTTAAGTTGGAATGGTCCGGCATAGATTACTACAGGAGTAAATCTGTTTACAAGAGCCTTGGCTCCTCCGGCAAGAGCATCTTCATCACCGCCAATGCTGAACATCTGTTCTATTTTTCCGCCGTATGCCCCTATAACCATATTATAGGCGTCCCAAGTTCTTACGCCAAGTGCTTCACGAGCGTTAAAGGCACTCCACGGGTCAGGAGTTTTGAAGTGAGTCAAATCAAGTAATCCTTCATCAACTATCGCTATTGTATATGCCATCTTCTTGCCACTCTTCTCACTAATCTTTACTGTGAAATCTGAATTAGGAAGAACCTCATCCTTAACCTCAATAACAGGTGTCAGATGGCTGTCCGGGTCATTTACTGTCACGTTTGTCACACCGTACAGACGCATAGGAAGGTCATTCACACTTTGAGCGTATGGCTGAATCAGTGAGACATAGACATATATGTTAGGTCTCATCTGAGCGGTCACAGGTATCTCAACCTGAGTGGATTTTCCCTTGCACTTTATAATTTGAGCGTCAAGAACACGGCTGCCATTCTCAACAGTGACAAGTGCCTTGGCTCCTTCTGCCGATGGAATGGAGAATTTTATCACCTCGCCAACCTTGTATGCATCCTTATCTGTCTTAAAAGCGAGTTTTGTGGCGGCGGTGGCGTTTCCGTATCTCTCAGGATTGCCCGGCCAGTCAAAATAGGCGAGCGTAGATGCCGTATGTCCTGATTCCAAATCCTTAACACATACCAGGTATGTACCCCAATCCTTCTTTTGACAAGTAAAGTCAAGGCGTGCGTTACCTGCATTGTCTGTTCTGAGTGTCTCTGTAAGTACAGGTTGATTATATGTGTCTGAGACAAAATCGGCAAGATATGAGTCATCAGAGTTCCACCACCAATACCAACCAACTTTATAAACTTTTGCTGATATGACCTTTCCTCTCACTGGATTTCCGTTGGCGTCTACCGTGACCATCTTAATGGAGTGGGGCTCATCGGTAGGTAGGAAATCTTTTCCGTTATTAGGAGTTACCACACCAACGTATGTCTTGTATGGGGAGTACTTTTTGCTTACAACATCAATACTGAACTGCCCCGATGGCTCATAGACCTTGGTTGTAATAACGGCAGAGAGTATTCCAGGGGCTTTGGCACCGCCTTTTAGTGAGAAGTTCAAGGTGGCGTCTCCCTCTGCATTGGTAACTCCTGTAATAAGGTTGCTCTCCTCACTCTGATAACGTGAGCCCGCCGGTGTGAAAGAGTAATTCTTATATGCTTCAAAAGACGTGGCTGCCGATACAAACTGTGCCTGTATGTCATATTTGTAGTTGCGTGCGGCGGCACCGTTGAGCCACTCTGTATGAAGTGTTCCCTTTATTTCCTTGTCTCGGCAGAGGATACCCGAACCAAAATCAGGTGACACCTTCAGGCGATTAGGCATAATGGTCTCAATACGCAGATATTTTGTAAAGGTGGCACCACCTACACTTATTTTAGCACTCCACATACCTGTAGGGGCATCGGAGCCAATGGCAATAGAGAAAGCGTATACTCCAAGAACTCCTTTTGAAAGTGTGCGGCGGGTGTAGACCTGACCAAGCGGATTTGAGAGTTCAAGAACAACGGGGTGCTCTTTTGGAAGTGATGCGGCACGGTCTCCAAGCATAAATCCAATATGAAGCGTGTCTCCAGGACGCCATACGCCACGGTCTCCGTAAATAAAGCCGTTCAATCCCTCCTGCAAGCGTGCCCCCTCTGTGTCAAAATCAGAGAGTGAGAGGCTGGAACCGTCATCAACGCGCAGATATGCCACATCAATACCCTTCTTGGCAATAAGGTAATATGGTTTACCGTTAGTGTATGGAATAGAGGCGAATCCATCGGCATTTGTGCGACCTTCAGCGGTTAATCCATGTTGGAAATTATAGACCGCTATATCTACTCCGCCCTCCGCCTCTGTGTCTATGAGATTATTCACCCACACATTTATATTCCTATCAGCACCGCATTTTGCCGTAATACCCAAATTTGTAGCCACAACATTTTTTGACGCCTTTATATCATCATAGAATGATGCTTTGCATGGCTCATTATTATCCCACCATGAACCTGGGTCACCATTACTGAAGTAGTAGTAATAGCCGTCACCCTCAAGAGAGAGCCTCTCCTCTGCAAAACGCTGGGCAAATTTAGCCTTCGTCTCTCCGTTATCCTCAGTAAGTGCATTGTCACACGGATAGAGGCTCATTCCTGAATATGTACTTAGTTCAATTCTGTAAAGAGCACCCGGATTTGCCGTGAAGAGTTTGCTCAAGTCTATTGAGAATATATGAGGCTCCGCAAGGTCAATTGTGGGGTCTTCATCAAGGAAAATCACATCTTGGTTCACAAGACGTCCTACACGACGCATCTCTCCATCTCCGTTAAGGTTTGAGGATTGCAGGAACTGTCCCATATTGTACTGTGGCACTTCTATTACCCGCACTATGACACCTTTAAGATATGTACTTCTGAACTGCACCGTCAGTTCTGACGAGAGCGGAAGTATGGCTCCTTGTGATACAAATGCTAATGAGGGCTTTGCCGCATTGCCAAGAGTGCGTTGGAATGTCTGACTCTCAGAGAGCGTCAATCCCTTTGAACTCTTTATCCCTTTATTAACAAATATGTTCACACTGCCCTTGAGTTTCTCATCATAATATACTTTTACACAGTTCCCGTCAATCTCTAATAGTTCATTTGTGTTTCCGTCAATGTATGCAAGACCTGTAATATCCTGCTCCATATCAAGGTTCTTTGTAAAGTATATTTGAACAACACGCTCATTGCCTTCACGCACTATTACGTCATATACTGAGAAGTCATTTCTTCCAGGTATGGTTAAAGTTCCCTCCGACGGATAATCTCCGTTATTTTTTAGTTTGAAAAAAACTGTTTTCGGGTTCTCTTCCGCCTCTATTCCTGACAGCGTAGCCTTATGGATACGACCGGTGGCATCGTGGTTCCAAGTAATGGCGGAGGAACCTGTGAATGAAACCAATGACTCAGCGTCAGAAGATGTCTCATTATCGGCTGTCACAAGGGTGAAGGTGGAGCCGTAGTGTGCGTCATCTTCAGCCACCTCAAGCGGTCCGAACTCTCCGTGACATAGCAGCGGCATAGTCTTGAAACGGAATGTGAAACGGTCAAGGTCAGAGTCCAAACCATCAATGAATTTATCCATCTTCAGTGTAACCTTATATTCTGTATCACGCTCAAATGAGCCTTTAGGAACAATTGTCACTATGTAATTATCTGTTACAGAGAACTCTACATCTGCCGATGGGGATATCTTTATGTTTTTCTCAAGGAATTCCGCACTCTGCTTGTCAGAGGGTAACTGCTCTGTAAAAGATATTGAGACAGGGGCGTAACGGGAGATGGTTCCTGATGTGTATGCCTGGATATTAGGATGGAACTTCAGGGTCTCATCATCTGAACAAGAGGTGAGCGCAAACGCCACCGCACAAAATAGAATGGACAGAAGGGCTGTTTTTCTCATAATAATTACTATTTTTGCCTGAATTGTTTTTTTATAGTGTAATTCACAAAAATAGTAAAAATAGTTTGAAAAAGAGAGGTGTCATAATTAAAATTTCAGCCATCGTGGCAAGTCTGTTTCTTATATGGCTGATTATTATGTGGATTACCACTCCGTCAGGGGTGTTCCGCTCTGACTACAGCACTCTGCTTCTCTCTTCTGACGGTACTCTTATGAACGCTCATATAGCCAAAGACGGGCAATGGAGATTTCCGCCAACCGACTCTGTTCCTGATAAGTTCAAGGTGTGCATAATAAACTATGAAGACCGCTATTTCCGTTACCATCCGGGTATAAATCCTGTCTCACTTGTAAAGGCGGCACTCAAGAACAAACGGAACGGCAGGATTGTGAGCGGGGGTAGCACCATTACAATGCAGGTAAGCCGCATTTCTTCAGAGAGAAGGGAACGTACTTACTTGCGTAAATTCATGGAGTTGAACAGGGCTCTGTATATTGAACTTTGCTACAGCAAAGATGAAATACTTGCTATGTATGCCTCTCACGCACCTTTCGGTGGTAATATTGTTGGTATTGATGCGGCATCGTGGCGTTATTTCGGAACCTCCTCTGACAACATAACATGGGCACAGGCGGCGATGCTTGCCGTGCTACCTAACTCGCCATCTCTCATTAACATTTCAAGGGGAAGGGACAAATTGCTTGTGAAAAGGAACAATTTGCTGAAAAGTCTGCTTGAGCGTGGCGTTATTGATGACACTGAATACTCACTTGCCATAGAGGAGCAAATTCCGTCAGAACCTGAGCCACTCCCTAACATTGCTCCGCACCTTGCATCCGCTATGCTGGCGAATCACGGTGGTGAGAGGATAAGGACAGCAATAGATATAGGTCTTCAGAAGAGGCTTCAGAGTATTGCAGATAATGCCGCACGTGAGTACACGGCACGTAACAATGTTCACAACATAGCAATTCTTGTAAAAGAGGTTGAGAGCGGACAAACCATCGCCTACATAGGTAACGCCTCATATAAAGCCGATGAGCGTTTCTGCAATGAGGTTGACATAATTCGCTCCCCACGCAGCACCGGCAGCATTCTGAAGCCTGTGCTATATGCCGCTATGCTCTCTGACGGGCTTATACTTCCCAAAAGACTTATTGCAGACGTACCGCTATACCTCAACGGTTTCAGCCCTCAGAATTTCAACAAGAGTTACAGTGGCGTGGTAAGTGCCGATGAGGCTATTGTCCGCTCTCTTAATGTTCCGCTGGTACGTATGTTGCGTAGTTACGGCATTGACCGTTTTCTGAAACTGCTGCGTTCTCTGGGGATTACAACTATGAACCACGATGCCTCATACTACGGAGTCTCCTTGATTCTTGGCGGTGCGGAGGCAACGTTGTGGGACATTTGCGGTATGTATGGGAATTTAGCGCAAGCGCTAATTAAAGAAGAAAGAAGAAATAAAAAAGAAGAAATGTTATGTCCTGCTTCTCTCTGGTTTATGATGGAGGCTATGAGTCAGTTGGGCAGACCTGAGGAAGAGGCTGAGTGGCAGCAGTTTGAGTCAATGAAGAAGATTGCGTGGAAGACTGGCACAAGTTACGGAGGCAAAGATGCTTGGGCGGTTGGAATGAATCCGCACTATATTGTGGGGGTATGGGTAGGGAACGCCACAGGTGAGGGGCGTGCCGGAATGACAGGAGTTGGATATGCCGCTCCTCTACTATTCCGCACATTCTCAATGTTACCCTCATCGGGGTGGTTTGAAGAACCCTTTAATGATATGGCAGAGGAGGCTGTATGCCGTGCATCGGGGTACAGAGCAACGGAGTTTTGCACAGAAGTGGAGACTATTCCAGTGCCACAAAGCGGTGTGAGAACAGCAACCTGCCCATATCATAAACTTGTACATCTGAATAAGGAGGGGACTATGCGTGTAAACAGCAATTGCTACAGCGTAAGTGAAATGAAAAGTGTGTCGTGGTTTACCCTTCCTCCTGTGCAGGAGTATTATTACAGTCGCACTCGCATAAACTACAGACCTCTGCCGCCTATGATGCCTGGATGTTCCGATGAAACCGACACTTTTATTGATATAATATATCCTGAGAACGGCACTGTTTTATATATTCCAAAAGGGTTTGACAATCAATTGCAACAGGTGGTTTGTGAAGCCACTCACATAAACTCTGACGCCACTCTGTTCTGGCATCTTGATAACAAGTTCCTTGGCTCTACAACTGACATTCATAATATGGCTATTAGACCATCAGAAGGCAGGCATACCCTTACAGTTGTAGATGGTGACGGCAACTCAAAAAGTGTTATGATTAAGGTCAGGAGCGGTGCTGAGTAGTTATTTGCTTCTCTCCCTTGTACTTGGAATGTTCAACGCTCCTCTATATTTGGCTACGGTACGGCGTGCCACGTTGTAACCCTGTGACTGCAAGGCGGCGGCAATAGCGTCATCCGTAAGCGGGTCAGATGAATTCTCCTCTGAAATCATCTTCTTTATAATCTCCATAATTGATTTATTGGAGACTGTGTCACCGCTCTCTGTTGAAATGCCTTCAGAGAAGAAGTGCTTTATCCTATATGTGCTCTGACCATCAATATTTACATATTTGCTGTTTGCCACACGTGACACAGTGGAGATGTCACACCCTACAGCCTCAGCCACCTGCTTCATTGTGAGCGGTTTCAGCAGAGAGTCATCACAGCCTTGTTCAAAGAAATCTTTTTGCACCTTTATTATTTGCGTCATAACACCCTCTAGCAGCGTCATACGCTGATTTAACGCCTCAATAAAGTTATTTGCGGCATCAATTCTGTCACGCAGGAAAGGGTCATCAACCTTTTTAAGTAAGGATGAGAAATCCTCACTCACACTAAGTCTTGGCAAGTGTCCGCGGTTTATTGTAAGCCTGCCCTGCTCTGAATCATAGAAGAAATCAGGGATAATGGACTCTCCCGCCCTCTGAAATTTTGACGATGAGAAAATCTGACAAGGATGAGGATTCAGTGAGCGTATGAAATCTATAGCCGCCTCAAGTTCCTTGGATGTTATATGTACAAACTCCCCCTCTACATCTCTCTCAACCTCAATATTCTTTAATATGTATGAGTATTTTTTTCCGATGAATTCGTCAAAAAACTCATCAAGCAGAGCAACTGCACATCTGGCTGTGAAATCTTTTTTGAAATCACCGCTCATCTTACGTTCTGTCTGAAGACGCAATGATTCCGCCACACTTCTGGCTCCAACTCCGGCAGGGTCAAGACTTTGAACCATAAGAATCATCTCAAGCACTTCAGAAGGTGTTACATCAATGTTTTGGTATATGTGTAAGTCATCTGTAATCTTGGCAGGAGAGTCTGGTAGCATACCCTCATCATTAAGGCAACCTATAATATAGTGACCTATGGTTCTGTGGCGGTCATCATCTGTTATGGAATCAAGTTGTGCCGTCAGATACTCTGTAAGATTCTGGACGTCAGCGTATGCCGGGTTATAGTCTTCGGGGGCTGATGAGACTGTGCCGTAACCATAGCCTGAATCAGCGTCATCATAGTCAACATATATACCCTCCTCTATTGACGGGTTGGAATCAGTATCTGCTGAATAGTCATCACTCTCCTGCGCCTCACCGGCAAAACCATCATCTCCCTCCTCAACGCTTGAGACAATCTTGCCTTCAAGAGCCGGATTTGCCTCTATCTCCTTTATAACCTTATCTTCAAGTTCAAGTAGAGAGCCTTCAAGAAGGGTTGAGACAAGCAACTGCTGCTGTGAGAGTTTCAGTTGCTGACGCTGACCTAACTGCTGTGATATTTGCTGTTTTTGTGCCATATCTCCGCAAAAATACAAATAAGCGTGGTATTTACAACAAAAATAATTAACTTTGTTGATTAAACTTTATATAAAGATGAATTGCATAGTCAAATTTTTTTGGATTATATACATTATTTGTATCTGGTTGCCTTTAGGCATTGCCGCCACAATTCTGTGTGCTCTCATCACAATAACAGGCTGCCTTATAGGCGATGACAAAATCTGGGGTTTCTACCCAGGTATGATTTGGTCAAAGTTTATGTGTCTGATTTCCTGGACTAAAGTAACTGTTACAGGCAAAGAGAACATACGCAAAGGTCAGTCATACGTATTCTGCTCAAATCATACAAGCATATTTGATGTTTTCCTTATATATGGCTATATAGGTGTTCCGTTTAAATGGATTATGAAGAAAGAGTTGGAGAAAATTCCGTTTGTAGGCTGGGCTTGCAAGGCGGCTGGTTTCCTATTCATTGACCGTAAAAAGGGACGCAGGGCATTCAACACCCTCCAACAGGCCAAGAACGTATTTTCAGGTGGTGTAAGCCTTGTAATCTTTCCTGAAGGCACCCGCACACGTAACGGTGAGATTGGCAGATTCAAACGCGGCGCTTTTGAGATAGCCAAGGAGATGGAACTTCCTATTATACCTATGCGTATTGACGGCGGTTTCTACATTATGCCTTACAACAGGTTCTACCCTTATCCGGGCACTCTTAAACTTACTATTCTTCCTGAAATAGCATCTTTCAACCCCGCTGACCACGATAACGAGGCGGAGGAGATTGAAGCGATAAGGAAGTTAATAGTAAATGAGAAATGAGAAAGAAGAAATAAGAAATTTTCAATTATCAATTTTCAATTAGGTATGTACGGTGTATGAAACGGTGTGTCACACTATTCTTTCTTCTTTTTTCACTATTCACTCTGTCTGAGGCGCAGAACCAGCAGGCATATATGAATGTGGTCTCACTGCTGCAGCGTGGAGAGACAGATGATGCCATCGTGGTACTACAAAAACAGGTGAAAAAGGAGAAGCGGGAGAGCGAATGGTACAAACTGCTTGATGACACCTATAAATATTATGATAATGTGGCGGCACGCATATCGCTGCTTGAAAATGCCGTGACGGTGAAAAATGTCAAGGAGCCTGAACTGCTGAAGTTCCGCCTTGCCGTGGCTTACTTTGACGCTGGGCGTTATGATGAATCCATTTCACTTCTGAATAGCCTGCCTCAAAAAAAACAGGTGAAAAGAGTGAAGGATAACTGCCTGTCGGCTAAAGAGTTAAAGAACCACCCGGTAAATGTGGAGATTACTGATATGGGCGATAGCATAAACACTCCCTATGATAACATCTGGCCCTTTATTGATAATGAGAAACGGAAATTCTACACCACTGTTGTTGTGGGGAAAAGTACCGTCAAAGAGAAAAGCCCTGACATTCAAGAAGATATATGCGTAAGTGAATTTACAGACAGCGTTTGGATGCCTGTCTATATTCTTCAGGGAGAATTGAGAAGCCGAGAGAATGAGGGTGCATGCACCATAACGGCTGACGGCAGATACCTCTTTTTTGCCGCCTGTAACCGCCGTGACGGAGGGGGTGGCTGTGAAATCTACTATTCAGTAAAGAGTGGAGACCGCTGGAGCAAACCTGTACGAGCCACCGCACCTCTCAACACATTCAGTTGGCAAAGCACACCAAGCATAAGTTCTGACGGAAAGAGTCTCTATTTCAGTGCTGTTAATCAAAATGAGCAAAAGAGTGGCAACCAACGCCCGTCTGAGCCTCAGAAAGATATATATGTCTGCACCGTCTCTTATACTGATGACGGCAGACCTACATTCTCTGATGTGAAAAAATTAGATTCTGAGATAAACAGTGAGTATGATGAGATTTCACCATTTATAAGCCCCTACAATGACAAACTCTACTTTGCGTCTGACGGCAGAGGAGGTATCGGCGGTCTTGACATATATTACAGCAAACGCCAGAGTGACGGCAGTTGGGGCGAGGCTGTGAACATAGGCTACCCTATAAACACACATCGTGATGAGTTCGGATTCATTATTGATGTGGACGGACGTAACGGATACCTCTCCTGTAACGGTCTTGAGGGCGGTGAGTTCCGGCAAAATAAGAGGATAGTTAAAATAGCGCTGTCAGATGACCATAGGAGTGTCGCCCCGTTTGAAGATAAAGGTACGGAGTTTGTGCTTGAGAATATCTATTTTGACACTGACAGAAGTGAACTTAAACCGCAGTCATTTGAATATCTTGACAAATTTGCAGAATACCTCAAAATTCATCCTCTCCACACTATTACCATAACAGGTCACACTGACAATACAGGTAGTGAGGAGCACAACCTTACACTTTCAAAGGCAAGAGCCACAAGTGTGGCTGAGTACCTTATTGACAAGGGTATTGACGGCTTGAGAATAACAACTGAGGGGCTTGGCTCATCAATGCCTGTAATGAGTAATGATAGCGAAGAGGGCAGAGCGGCTAACAGACGCATTGAGGTTAAATTGAAAATATTTTTTTAACTTTGCAACTTCAAAATAATCATAAGGATATGAAAACAGTAGCAATTATCGGGGGCGGAAATATGGGCGGAGCAATAGCCCGTGCTCTAACACAAGGTTCTCTTGTAAAGCAAGTCAAAGTTGGTGACATCAATGAGAACACTCTCCGTGAACTTCAGAACTTCAACAACAACATTATAGTAAGCACTGACAACACTGAAATTGTAAAAGAGGCAGACCTTGTGATTCTTGCGGTGAAACCGTGGCTAGTTGAGAGTGTTATTGAGACCTTCAAAGGAGTTATGGACTATCAGAAGCAGGTGTTTATGTCAATAGCCGCCTGCGTTCCGTTTGAGCGTCTTGCCGCCGCGCTTGAAAAAGATGGAGAAATTCCGGCAATGTTCCGTATGATACCAAACACCGCCATTGATGTACTACAGAGCGTATCAAGCATTTCAGCATACAGTAACACCACTAAGGAACAGCAAGATGAGATTTTAGAGATTTTCTCAGAACTTGGCAAGGCGTTCCTTGTTCCAGAGGGTCAGTTAAACGCAATGATGGCTCTTTCAAGTTGCGGCATAGCCTACGCATTCCGCTATATAAGAGCGGCGGTGGAAGGTGGTGTGGAGATGGGTGTATATCCCGAAGTAGCGAAACAAGTTGTTGCACAGACACTACGCGGAGCCATTGACCTTATGGAGACCAATGACTCACACCCTGAGATAGAGATTGACAAGGTTACAACTCCTGGTGGAACCACTATAAAAGGGTTGAATGAGATGGAGGCTAACGGTTTCACAAACTCAGTAATCAAAGGACTGAAAGCAAGTTTCATAAAGTAAACCATAAATGAGTAAGAGAGCGCATTTCGCAACCAAATTCGGAGTACTGATGGCAACCGTAGGGTCCGCCGTCGGGCTTGGCAACATTTGGCGTTTCCCATATCAAGCAGGGGAAAACGGAGGCGGCGCGTTTCTTATCACATACGCTCTGGCAGTCCTGTTTATAGGCATTCCGGCTATGGTAGCCGAGTTTATCGTAGGACGAGAGAGCCACCTGAACGCCGTTGGAGCATTCAAAAAAATCGCTCCTAAGAAAGGTTGGGGCGGTATAGGATATTTAGGTGTCTTTACCGGATTTATGATTGACTGCTACTATTGTGTGGTAACGGGTTGGACACTCTACTACCTCATTCTTGCCGCAAGTGACAATCTGTTAGGACTCAGTGTTGACCAATATTCACTAATGTTCAGCTCCTACTCCTCAAGCGTATTTCCCCCGATATTCGCACTATTTTCAGTAATACTGATTACAAGTGTCATTGTATCATTAGGTGTTCAGAAAGGAATTGAGACAGCGTCAAAAATTATGATGCCCCTTCTGTTCCTTCTCTTGCTGGTTCTTGCGGTGAATTCTTGCTTTTTAAGCGAGACTCAGACCGGTCTGGAATTCCTGTTTGTCCCTCATTGGAGCGAAATTACAATAACTACCATTCTCTCCGCTATAGGCCAGGCATTCTTCTCCCTCAGTCTTGGTATGGCGTGTCTTGTAACATACTCATCTTATTTTTCAGATGATGTGAACCTAATTGGCACCGCCTCAAAAATATCTGTAATTGATATGGGAGTGGCTATTTTGTCAGGCGTAATAATATTTCCCGCAGTATTCACATTTGGAATGGAACCTGAGCAAGGTCCGGGACTTGTATTCAAAGTTCTGCCAAATGTCTTTTCACAAATGTCTTTAGGCTATCTGTGGTCACTGCTTTTCTACGCCCTTCTGTTCCTTGCCGCACTTACATCATTCATATCAATTACCGAGGTGGTGGTGGCATACATATCTGAGGCATTCAAACTCACAAGAGTTAAGGCTGTTATACTGACGGGCGGAATATTTACACTGTTAGGCTCTGTATGCTCCCTCTCATTCGGACCTCTGAGCGGTCTCACAATAGCCGACAAAAACATATTTGACTCAATTGATTTTCTTGCCACAAACATATTGCTTCCTTTAGGAGGCATATTGACATCTATTTTTGTCGGTTGGAGACTCAACAAGAAAGTCATTGAGAATCAACTTAACATAAAAGGCAAGAAAGGCGCTGCTTTCCTTAAGGTGTACATCTTTTTCCTACGATATATAGTTCCTGTCTCAGTCACTTGCGTACTTGTTACAGGACTTATCAGTTGATTTACTGATTGGTCACCAACTTCCCCACTCCGCCATAACTTTTAAAACTTAATGTTATGGCATTAAAAGATTATTTCTTCTTTACAAAAGAGGAGCGTCGTGGTGTGGCGGTGCTCTTAGTTATCATCTGCATTCTCATAGGCGTGAGAGTAGTAATAGCCGCATCACAGAGCCCCTCCCATTCCTCTAATTCCTCCACTTCCTCTAATTTCTCCACTTCCTCCACTCCCGGATATAGAAGGTATATCAAGCACGACGCAGGGAAAATTGAGCTCAATACGGCAGATTCCATTCAACTTCAGGAACTCAAAGGCATAGGACCAGGATTCGCACGCCGCATTGTAATCTATCGGGAGAAACTTGGAGGCTACTACGCAAAAGAGCAACTTATGGAGGTCTATGGTTTCACAGAGAAACTCTACAACCTCATTAAGAATGACATATCAGTTGACGCTTCAAAAATAAGGAAAATCAACATAAACCAAATGGATATATCACGCCTGAAACGTCACCCGTACATATCATACTATGAGGCAAAGGCTATCTATGACTACCGTATGAACCAGCCCGGTGCAAAGGTCAAAAACCTTGATGAAATGGCAAATATTCCAGACCTCAAGGAGAATTGGCAGGTGATACGCATCTATATTACGGCAGAATAGAGGAGACATCTGTCCTGACCTCACTTGGGCTGTCAACTTTCACATACTGGTATCGTGGATTTGAGTATGATTTGTGTATATTCACACGGAAATCCATTTGAGAGTATATTTTATTGCATAACTCAATCTGACGTTGCTTGAAAGGCAGCGACATATCAGGATAGAACGGACCGTCTATATAGACCTCCGTTGTTATTTTACCGTTCTTGTGACGCTTATAGACTGTGGTCTTGCTGTAACACGGAGCGCCAAGTTTGGCTGGATATTTGAATGAGACTGGTGAGAATCGCCTGATTTTGTTATATTTCGGCCAGATATGAGCCTCCGGGTATATTGCAATGGCACAACCTTTATAATAAAGTTTATCAATGGCATATAGCAGTTTTGTGTACATACTGAAACTGTTTGGCGTAGGCAGCGCCCCCATAAATCTGACTAAAGTCTTGATGCCGGTTATATTTATGGCGTCAGGATTGACAATTGTATAAGTTTGACGCGGCAACGCTGACAGAGGTCCGCTGACAGCGTCATTTAAGAACGACGTGTGGTTACCATAGATGAAAAAACCGTATTCCGAATTTTTCCGGCGTGTGTAGGCCCTCTCTCCATAGATTCTTAAACCACGCAATTTTGCAACAATAATAAACAGCCAAATCACTATGTAGTACACAATAGGCTTAAAAAAACGGTAGAGAATGTTTGTAGGCAAATACTCATAATCTGACGGCGTTTTACCACCTTCCATACCATTGTTTGCGAAATCGTCGTTCAATTCATCGTAGTAATAATATTTATAACTCTTTGCACCCATAATCATTTTTTCTTGTTATCATTAATTGTTTTTATCATCATCTCTTCCATTCTTTGCATACAAACGTCAAAATCAAATTTCAAACAACTCTTCAGATATTTCTCACGCAACTCATCTATTGCAGACGGGTTTTCAATAAAGTAATCTATCTTCTTCGCCAAATCATCGGCGTCATTCACCTTGAACAATGAACGCTCATCCATTGCAAATGCCTTAGTAGCACACTTAGGTGAATTTGCAATAATAGGTACCAGCCCGCAAGAGATAGCCTCAAGACAAGAGATAGCCTCAATCTCAACCTCGGCCGGATGGCAGTAGAGGTCACACATATTTATAACCTCAAGCAAGTCTTTGCGACTGTAGAAATTCATAACAGGCTGATTGGTAAGACGTTTTGAGTAGTTGGCAATGCTTTTCTCCATAACACCGCAGCCGGCGAAAAAGAGTTGAATCTTATCCTGGTATTTTGATTTGGATACAGCTTTCACAAGTACTTTATGTGATTTTTCTCTTGAGAAACGACCGGTAAACAGTATGCAAAACTTATCCTTCAACTGCTCAGGTTTTTCAACTTTAATTGGTCTGAACTCACGGTTTACACCATTTGATATAACATATCCGTTAGTTTTTCTGCCTACCACGCCTTCAAAGATATCACGTATAAACTGCGTAGGGTAATGTATGGCATCTGCCATTTTGAATACATTATTATCATACCACCTATATATTATCCGGTTGGCTAAGTCAAAATCCATCAAAGGTCCGAACTGCCCTGAAAAGTTCTCTGCCTGAGCGTGGAAACCTGCCGTAACAGGTATCCCTAGACTTTTTGCGAGCATTGTAGTTTGTCTTGCTATAAAAAGAGGTATCATTATATGCACCAAATCGGCTCCAAGCATAGCCTTACGCATAATGGTCTCATCAAAACCAGGCAGCACAACTTTATTTGCCTTGAACAGATAGTTAAGCAACAGACCTTTATCTGCCTTTGGCAACACATAGTACCCTGGCAACCCTCGTTTGTCATCATCAGGGCAGACCACTCTGACTTCGTGTCTGCGTGAGCGAAGATAGTTTATCAAATTCATAGATGCAATTGAGGTCCCGTTATTTGGAACTCCGAGCACTTCACACACAATTGTTACAATCATAATCTATAAATATTAAAAGTGTTAAAAATTTTAAGAGTTCATCAATACAATGCAAAGATAAGGGTTGTATTTGATACGGAATGTATAAAAAATGTTAAAAATTAAGATTATTGTTAATTTTTTTAACATAATTTGTACAAATCAATACTTTTATGTAACTTTACACATATTATGACAAACCTATATAATCTGTTTTTAGAGTGCGGCAAAGTAACTACTGACAGCCGCAACTGCCATGAGGGCTCTATGTTTTTTGCCCTGAAAGGGGAGAGTTTTGACGGAAACAAGTATGCCGCATCCGCTTTGGAGAATGGTTGCCGTTACGCAGTGGTCTCTGACCCCGATGTAGCCTTGAGTGATAAATATATTTTGGTGGATGACACCCTGAAGGCCCTTCAAGACCTTGCACGTGAGCATCGGAAAGCGATGGGAACCACCATCGTGGGAATTACGGGAACCAATGGCAAAACCACCACAAAAGAACTTGTGAGTGCCGTTCTCTCAAAGATGGGGAACGTACTGTACACAGAGGGCAACCTGAATAACCATATAGGTGTGCCGCTAACACTGTTACGTATTACCAGGCAACACAAGATAGCCGTAGTGGAGATGGGAGCCAACCACCCTGGAGAGATAAAGACGCTTGTGAACATTGTATGCCCTGATTACGGACTGATAACAAATGTAGGTCGCGCCCACCTTGAGGGGTTCGGAAGTTTTGAGGGGGTGAAGCATACAAAGGGCGAACTATATGATTACCTGCGTGCCAACGGCGGTCGTGGATTCCTATTTACAGACAGCGCAGACCTTTCAGAGATGGCGAAGGGGCTACCGGTAATTGGTTACGGAACAGCCGATGTAGATACAAACTATGTTAGCGGACAAGTTGTAAAAGGGGGCTCGCCATACCTGGGTGCAGATGTGAAATGTTTTGATGAAACCGCACATATTTACACAAAACTGATTGGCGACTACAATATCTCAAACCTACTCTCCGCAGTATGCGTAGGACGTTTCTTTGATGTACCTATGAGTGCTATTAAAACAGCCCTTGAAGAGTACACACCTTCAAACAACCGTTCCCAACTGCTTAAAACAGAGTCCAACACTCTGATAGTTGACGCCTATAACGCCAACCCTACAAGTATGACCGCATCCATCAAGAATTTCGCCTCACTTGACCTGCCACACAAGATGTGCATACTAGGTGATATGGGAGAACTTGGAGCCGACAGCGAGTTAGAACATCAAAAAATAGTATCTCTGTTGCAATCATCAGATTTTGAACAAGTTATTCTTGTAGGTAAAAAATTTGCCACTACAAATAACACATTCATTAATTTTGACAATACTGAAGCACTGAAAGCGTACATACACAAAGAGCCAATCTCAGGTAAGACAATCCTTATTAAAGGTTCCAACTCAATGAAAATGTACACACTACCTGAAATACTATAGTATCCGAAAACACAGCAAAGAGCTACATATCTTGGAAAAATTTGGAATTTAATTGAAGTTTAAATATATTTGCATAGAATAAAGCAATATGCCAGATATCTTTACATATTTCGGATTCATTTTTTCTTTTTACTCAAATGAGCATGAACCAATACATGTACATGTTGAGCATCAAAACAAAATGACTATTTTTGATATCCATATTCAAAATGGTGAATTGCTAAAAATAGAAAGAAGAGACAAAGGGAACCCACTTAGCTCAAAAGATGAAAAGGAGGCAAT
>JAZLIE010000018.1:0-8887 GCA_045617165.1 Candidatus Enterocola sp.
ATTAGTGGAGTATGTCTTACCCTTCTCCGCTCCGTTAGTAAGCGTTGAGAAGCGGGCACGTTCAAGAATAATGTTATCTGGTGAGTTTGAAGCCTTCTGAATCTGTGCGTCGGCACGTTTCTGCATTAGGAATGAGTAGTAGTCATCATTAAGCTTGAACTTACGCTGAATATTCTGGAACTGCTGCTCCTTATATGGTTGCTCCTGCATAGCCGCCTCCACCTCTGATAGTTGGCGGTTCAGGTCTGTCTTTTGAATATCCATCTCAGCCTGAATGTTCTTGAGTACCTCATTAATCTGTATTTTATAGGTATCAAGTTCACGGTTATATTTGGCATAGAGCGGACTCTTCTCCCCCACCTCATTACGCTTTATTTGTGTCTCTGTATATTTGCTTACCAAACCTGTAAGTGAGCCTCCGTCACTAATGCCAAGGCTTGTAGGTGCCATAAGGGAGCCGTCCTCTACATTATCTTTTAAATAATTAGAGAGATATTTAAGGTAAGACTCCTTAAGACGCATCTCAGAGAGTTTTGAAGAGATGGTGTTATATTGGCTTACAAGCATTGTTCCACCTGCGGTTGATGATATGAAGTTTGAAGCCTTGTATGTGTTAAGTCTGCCCTCTGATATCTTTATGGAGTCAGAGAGGTTTATAAGTTGCTCATCAATGAACTCAATGGTTTTGATGGCGGCGTCATTCTTACGAGCGAGGTTATCTGCAAGAAACTCATCACAAAGTCCGTTCAAGAAGTCCTGGTCACGCTCAGGCACATTACCAGAGACCGTACACTTAACTACAGAAGCGCCTTGCATTAGGAAATCAAATGCAAGACGTGATGAGTAGTTCATTGCAAGTTGCTCCTTCTCAAAGAATGAGAAGTTAAGTTTGCAACCATTATAGAAGAGCGGCGTTTTATTGATTGTTATAAAGAAGAATGAGGATTCAAGTGGCACCCCGTATTTTCCTTTTAGAATCACCTCAGGACTCTCCTTACCCTCAGGTACCGTGATTTTATAGGTTCCGTCTCCGTTATCCTCAAAATTGAACTCACGGAAATATGAGCCTGCCACCACAAAATCTTTTTGAATGTCAATTGGTGAGCGTTTGTAGAGGTTGTTTGTCTTAAACCTGCCCTTGGTGTAGTAGTCAGTGGTTAACTCAGGCATCTTCTCTATTACACGGCTTATAAGTTCAAATGAGCCGAACATAATAACCTGGTTATTTACATTACGGTATGCCTTCTCTGCCACAAAACCCTGCATCAGCATATTTGAGGAGCCCATCATACCCTTGTTCTCCTCAATAATTACAAGGGCGGAACTGGTGTATGTAGGTTGCCACTGCTTGTTCTTTATAAATGCCACACCCATAAAGATTGCAAGGAATATTACAAAGAGCCACCAGCCCTTAATAATACGGATTATCCAGGCAAATATATCAATATTGCTACCACCCTCCTCATCATCATTAGACTGCTGGGATTGCGGTGATTGTGGCATTCCGTATGCGGCGTTGCCGTAGGCTGAGTTACCGTAGTTGCTGTATGCGCTGTTATCAAATTCCATATTTTTTTGGTTAATCGGTTAATCGGTTAATCGGTTAATCGTTGGTGAATCTTTCGATTCACCGATTCACCAGTTCACCGCTTCACCACTATTTAGCATATAATCCTGTTGTGATTCCTAAATTAAATATTGACACTAAGAAATTTATTGATGTTGTAATTGCTCCTATAGACTCTGCGTAACTCTCTGTCTTGAAGAAGTTACCCTTGATTGACGCTATATATATAAGGTCATTTGGCTGAATATAGTAATACTCTGACCCTATTATTGATTTTGCACGCATATCAAACTCCATAATCTTAGGATTGCCGTCAGCGTCATTACGTATTATGCGTACACGACGGCGGTCTGCGTTTGTGGCTATGTTACCACTGGTGGCGAGTGCCTGAAATATATTCAACTTCTCCTTATATAAATCACACGCTTTTTTATTACCCTCAGCGATTATATAGAATTTATCATTTGCAAGACAACACTTAACCATAGCGTCTGGTACAAACTCCTTAAGGCGTGCCTCAATAACCTTTGCAGCCTCACGTATTGTAAGCCCGGCAACTGGTATGCTACGGATAAATGGAATATCAATGGTGCCGTCATCATATACAGTATAATATTGGCTGTTAGATGATGAACCAGATGAGCCTCCACCAAACTCAAACATCTTGGCGGCTTCTTCATTAGTGGTGAGCAGACGGATACGCAGAGCGTCATTCTTCTGAATTCTATAGTATGTATATTCAGCCTGCTCATACTGAGGAATCTTCTTACCCTCTTGCAGAAGTGTCAAATCTTTGTTTGTAACACAAGAGCAGAGCAATGGAATAACCACCGCTATAAATAGTTTTGATATGTTGCAGACTCCTCTCATATTACTTCTGTGCAGGAATACATAGTTTTACAATCTGCCATATAAGCAGTCCGAATGATATGGTTGTGGTTGTGACACCCAACGCTGTTAAAAAAGAGTTTATACGGAAATACTGACCGCCAAACGCCTTGACATAAATGATGTCATTAGGCTGAATGTAATAGTACTCTGAACCTATTATGCTCTTGCTACGCAAATCAAACTCACGGATTGATGTGGTGCCGTCAAGATTCTGACGCAGAATCTTAACCTTCTTACGGTCTGCATACTGTCCTAAATCTCCGGCAACGGCAAGAGCCTCAAATATTGTCATTTTTGGCTTTGTTATTTGATAACGCCCTGCCCTGTCGTGGCAAATAAGGTTGAAATAACTGTTTACAAGACGAACCTCAACCGAGCAATCCTTGACATACTCACGCAGCAACTCCTCTATTTGGATTGAGACCTCACGCGGCGTTTTGCCTGCAACATCTATGACACCTACATATGGAAAATCAATGGTTCCGTCATCATAGACCGTATAGGTGTAGAGACCTTTAGAGGTGGTGTTTGTAATAGTATAATTAGAGCCTGTTGAGTAGTTTGAATTGAAAACCTTACGTGACTCAGGGTCAAGTGTTGTGACCTTTATATCCAACTCATCACTCTTTTGAATCTGATAGTCAGCAGGGGTATATACCTGCGGATAGTCCGCTATGGAGCGGTCCGGGTTCTGCAGGTAGTGGGTCTTGCGGTTGGTGACGCAAGATGTGAAAAACGCCACCACTACTATTGACAATATCAGATTTCTATATTTCATTGGTGAATCGGTGAATCGGTGAATCGGTGAATCGATTAAACGATTAAACGATTAAACGATTAACCAAAAAAACTATCTTCCGGCTTGTTGAATGTAATTTTTTAACTCACTATTAAATTCATTTGCATTAAGCAAATCCTCAACATTTATATGCATACGGTAGCGCCAACTGTGTTTTGAGTTGGACGGTACATTTATGCGCTCATCGTGGGGATTCTCACGGCGGATTTGAGCGTTAATGCTGAACAAATCCTGAATTTGAAAGATACACCACATAGCAGGGCTGTAGAGGTGCTGCACAAGAATGTCTCGGCAAACCCACCACTCTGCAAAGTATGGAGCGCCACCCCAATGTCCCAACTGCTGGTTATAGAAGCGTTGTGTAACGTCACGCTTCTCCTCCCACCAACCGCGTATGGTGCTCATATCGTGGGTTGAAGGGGTTACAACAGAGAGATACTTGGCGTCTGCCGGGTGGAAGAACTCAATGGTGTCAATCTTTGGAGCGCGCTGAATCTCAAGGCTTAGTATGCCAAGTTCATTCATAACAGATGTTACGCAGTCTGCCATCATACCCAAATCCTCACCGCAAACCATCATATTTGTGCTGCGCTTGATTGCAGGCAGTTTGCGTAGGGCACTGTATTTCCAGTGTCCGTCCTGACGGCGGTAGAAGTAGTCAACGTAGATTTCCTCTATCTTGCGTTTTGTATAGTCATCAAGGTAACGGAATGTGGTGAGCACCTGCATTCCGTAACGTGGGTAGAACTGCGTGCCGTTTGAGCCTTGAACCTCAAAGAAGAGGACATTTGAGATAAGGTCAAAGAGACCCCACTTTATTTTCTCTGAGATTTTGCGTTTGTCAAACATCTCCTGAACCTTTGCCTGTGTGTCACAGATTGGTTTCAGGCGGAGAATCCAGCCGTCAAAAATATCTATGCAGTTATCTTTCACCCAAGGTGCGTCATCGCCGAAAATCTCCCAGATAACGCTGTCGGTAATAAACGGCATACAGAAGCGGTTGTAGTCAAAGCGCAGACCCTTCTCACCAAACTCATTTATATGCACAGGTATTGACGGGTTCAGATAGCCCATAATACCCTCAATCTGAACGGTTGGAATGTTCCAGATACGGAAGAATCCGAGTATGTGGTCAATACGGAATGTGTCAAAGTAGTTGCCCATAACCTTGAAGCGGTCTTTCCACCACTTGAATCCTGTCTCCTCCATCTTCTCCCAGTTATAGGTTGGAAGTTCCCAGTTCTGTCCCTTGATGGCGAACATATCTGGTGGAGCGCCGGCAGCCATATCCATATGGAACAACTCAGGATTAACCCAAGTGTCAACACCGTTACGGTTTACACCGATAGGAATATCACCTTTTATTATAATACCATTCTGGTGTGCGTAGTTTACAGCGTCTTGCAACTGAACGTGCAGGTTATACTGAATAAAGTAGTTTACGGCAACCTCATCAAAGTTTGCCTTAATGAACTTCTCAATCTTTGTCTTGTTATATGCGGCGTACTCACCCCACTTGTTGTAGTCTGATGTTCCGAACTTGTCACGCAAGGCACAGTATGCTGAATATGGTACAAGCCACTCCTCATTCTCCTTGAAGTATGCTTTGAAAGCATCAGAGGCGAGGAATCTCTCTTTCTCTTGCAGATAGAGAGCCTTTGCGTACGCAAGTTTGTAGTTAACAACCTCAAGGAACTCAACCATTGGCAACGCGTTGAGGCGTTTCTGCTCATCGGCATATTTGGCGGCAAGCGGATTGCTTGCGTCAAGTTTGCCCATTGCCGGCAGGTTAAGATAAAGCGGTGAGAACCCGAATGCTGTTATGGCTGCGTATGGAAGTACGTCAGCATCAGTATGTGTTCCTATGGTGTCATTGAGTGGAAGCACTTGGATAAGTTTCAAGCCTACCTTGTGAGCCCAGTCAACAAGCAGTTTAAGGTCTGCGAAATCACCAACGCCAAAACTGTTCTTTGTACGGATTGAGAAGACTGGTATGCCTACTCCTGCTCCGTGGAACTGTGTAGGGTTGAAATTTGTGAATAAACTTGACACTATTGTAAGTGCGGCGGCATTATGGTTGTTTGGCGCATAGCGGTCAGGTCCGTCCTCAAAATATTTGAACTTCTTGTCCTCTATGTCATATACAGCGAACTTATAGTTAACGCCATCAGCGCTCTCCTTGCTTAAATCAACTTTCACACTCCACCAAGGTGAGTTCTGGTTATCCATAAGCACAGCCTTTGTTGTATCCCAATTGCCAAGAGCCTTTACGCTACCTACGACACAAAGAGCCTCGCCACGTTTAAGCAGCGGTACCTTTACTCTGAGTATATGGGTATATTTCTGTTTCTTCTTCTCTGGAACGCTCTCATAGTTGTTCTTGAAGAGGACATTCTGGAAAGGAGATGTCATAAATACGTTCTCAATAGCACCTGGATTATTCCAAGTGTCATATAGATACAAATCCTCTGACTTTGATGGGTCAACTTTAACTATGCGGTCATCGCCCCACTCAACTGTGTCAAGCCCGTTTGAATTACGCAGTACATACTTATACTTGAACTCAAATGGCTCCTTGCTCTTTATCTCAAGGTCATAGTTCCAACTCTCCTTCCACTGGAAATTCATATAGACAGCCTTACCGGTGTCTCCGCCACCAAGTTGAGGCAAAGTTCCGCTCAGTGCCATATTCTGCCCCCAAGCGGTGAAGTAGTTGATGTTAAAGTAGATATGCATAGTACATTTTATTTAGAGATCCTTCGCTACGCTCAGGATGACGTCTTAGGGCGTCATTTTGAGCGAAGCGAAAAATCTATTGTTTCAAAACACAAAGATAATAAAACTAAAAGTCTTCTCCAAATATATTGTCGGTTCTGTTAATATCTTGTGGTGCCACCTTGCAGTCATACTGCTCTTTTATGGCTTTTGGTATGCTGAAATGGGTGGTGTCAGAGTAGTTCAAAGTGGAGTCTGCATAGACTTTTTTCATATACTCAGCCCATATAGGAAGGCTCATAGAGGCTCCCTGTCCCTCTGCCATTGAGTCAAAGTGAATGGAACGGTCCTCACCGCCTACCCACGCTCCGTTCACAAGTTCAGGGGTTACGCCCATAAACCAACCATCAGAGTTATTATTTGTGGTACCGGTCTTACCACCGATATCGCCTTTGAAACCATATTTATAACGCAATCTTACACCTGTGCCTTCATTTATTACCGCCTGCAGCATTATAAGCATCTCATAACTTGTCTCCTCACTTATAATCTCCGATGTCTGTGGCAGGAAGCGTTCAAGCAGGTTACCCTTATTGTCCTCAATGCGTGTTACATACATTGGCTCAATGCGTATGCCTTTGTTCACAAACGCCGTATATGCACCTACCATCTCCTTGACTGAAACCTCACAAGGTCCAAGACAGAGTGATACCACAGGGTCAATATAACTTAGAATACCGAATGAGTGCATAAGGTTTACAAGTGCCTGCGGACTGTAATCACGTATAAGTTGCGCTGAAATCCAGTTATTTGAGTTGGCAAGTCCCCAACGCAGTGTGACCATCTCTCCTATATGTTTTTTACCAGCGTCACGCGGCTGCCATACCTGCCCATCGGGGAGATAGATAGTTGGCTGAATATTAGGCAGTTTGTCACAAGGATGTGAGCCCTCCTCCATTGCAAGTGTATAGAGATATGGCTTAATGGTGGAGCCTATCTGACGCTTGCCTTGTGTAACCATATCATATTGGAATGCTGAGAAGTTAGGTCCGCCCACATACGCCTTTACGTGCCCGTTATGTGGGTTTATTGACATAAAGCCGCAACGCAGGAAGTACTTGTCCCAACGTATGGAGTCCATAGGGGTAAGCACTGTATCAACGTATGCTGTGCCGTCAAAAATCTTCATTGGCACAGGTGTGTTGAAGGCGGCGTCAATCTCTTGTTTTGTCATACCTGCCTTCTTGTGCTTTATGTAACGTTCTGACTGACGTTTTGAGCGTTCCAATATTTCCTGACGCTCCTCTTTTGTCAAGTCACGAGAGAACGGAGCGTAACTCTTATTCTTCTTCTCCTTGAAGAATCTTGGTTGAAGATAGCCTGTAACGTGCTCACTCACAGCCTCTTCAGCATAGCGTTGCATACGTGAGTCAAGCGTTGTGTAAATCTTGAGTCCGTCAGTGTAGATGCTGTAGTTTGAGCCATCAGGCTTACGGTTTTTATTACACCAGCCATAGAGCGGGTTTGTAGCCCACGCAAGTGAGTCCTCATAAAATTTCTGGTCTTGCCAGGAGGCGTAGTTGTCACGCTCAGGTTTGTTTGCAGTGAGAATCTTACGCAGATACTCACGGAAATATGGCGCCAGACCTGTCTTATGGTCAACCTTTTGGAACTTTAGTTCAATAGGTATCTGTTTTAGTGAGTCACGCTGAGCCTCTGTAATGTAGTCTGCCTTGTACATCTGGTCAAGAACCGTGTTTCTACGACCCTCCGTTCGTTCCTTAAAGCGGTTTGGGTTAAAATATGAGGGGTTCTTGCACATTCCCACAAGCATTGCGGACTGCTCTATGTTAAGTTGGTCAGGCGTAGTGC
This sequence comes from Candidatus Enterocola sp., assembly GCA_045617165.1. Lineage (GTDB taxonomy): Bacteria > Bacteroidota > Bacteroidia > Bacteroidales > Paludibacteraceae > Enterocola. The sequence continues at coordinate 7,845 of JAZLIE010000018.1, forward strand.
TGAAATAGACCTGCGCGGCGCTCTTGATACCTACTGCGTTGTTAAGGAAGTCAAATTGGTTCAGATACATTGCAATTATCTCTTCCTTAGTGTAGTAGCGCTCAAGTTTTACGGCTATAACCCACTCTATTGGTTTCTGCATCGCTCGCTCAATAATATTCTCCGCCTGTGGTGAGTATAACTGCTTGGCAAGTTGCTGAGTTATGGTACTGCCACCACCAGCCTGTTTCTGACGGAACAGCACACGCTTTATGACTGCACGGAAAAGCGCCCTGACATCTATGCCTGAATGGTCATAGAAACGGGCGTCTTCAGTTGCCACAAGTGCCTGAGTCATATATGGTGATATATCCTCATACTTTACAGCCACACGGTTATCCTTGCCATAGAAATATCTGCCTATTAGCACTCCGTCCTCAGAGTAAATCTCAGTTGCGAACTTGTTTTTAGGGTTCTGCAACTCAGCGATATCAGGGATATACCCTATTGCTCCGTTCTCAATCAGAATAAATAGCACCACCAGCGTCAGCACGCCCACGCCAAACAGTGCCCAGAGGATTTTTATTATTTTAGTCTTCATACTGCATTAATGTTGTAAAGAAGAAAGGAGAAAGAAGAAAGAAGAAAGGTCCCCTCCTAACCTCCCCTCCAGGGGAGGAACGCTTTCTGCTCTCGCTACTCCAAAATTTCTTATTTCTTATTTCTCATTTTTTATCTTTTCCCTTTCACTTCCCCAATTATATAGCCTTTTGCTTTAGGATTGGTGGCGAAGGCTTGTAGCAGTTGCTTGACTCGCTTTTTGTCCACGTCAAAGAAGGTGAATTTTGGGGAGATGTCTATGGACCCTATGTTTATGGATTTGTCGCCGGTAACGTCATTTATTAGTCCTAAGAGGCGTTTTGGCTCAAAGCCGTCTTTACGTCCACGATTAATTTTAAGGCGAAGTGTATCTCCTTTATCTGTCACACGCATCTGACGGCGGCTCATCTTGGGCTCTTCATCTTGACCACGGGAGCCTCTGGAGCCTTTTGAGCGGGAACCTT